>CAMBEV010000049.1 GCA_945865595.1 Nannocystis exedens
GCCTGACACTGCGCAATACGATACAGCGACGTCGGCGCCTGAAAGAGCGACAACGACCTTTGGTACTTTTCGAGCGCCTCGCCAAAGCGACCCGCAGCTTGAATTTTGTACGCCTCGAGAAACAGGTCGCGCGCAGTTCTGCGCTCCGCTTCCGTCGCCTCCGCGTGGGCAGGCGGCGCAATGAGATCAATTGACGCTACAATTAGCGCCAGAGCAAGCAGCCCGCCTCGAAGGTTTCGCACTGGGCGAGCTTACAACGCTAAATCGGACGGGCCCAGTCGCGCGTGGATTAATGCGCGGACAGCGGATTGGCGAGTCAAAACCCCGCCGGGTCGTGCGGCTGTGGAGGAGGGTTGGTCGGCGGCGTGTACACAGGAGGGGGCTTCTGCGCGGGCGGCGGCTCCGGAGGGCGTGCAGGCGGACGCACTGCAATCGGCTTCAAAGTCTTAACGACAGGGGGAGCGATCGGACGGACCTGACCCACACGCGCCGGCGCGGCCGGCCGCGTGCTCTCGACGCGTGATCCGGCATCTTCGCTCGACGGCCCGCTAAGCGGGGCAACGGTGTTGAGTGGCGGGACCGCGTTCGCTTTCACCGTCTCGACGGACGCCCCAGCAGTAGTCGGCGCGCTCGCGGAGGGAGCGAACTCGGTGCCGACTTGAGCGTTCGGCCTGCGCACCGAGAGCGCCATCACGACCGCAAGCCCCCCGAGGAGGCCAACGGCTGCCGCCACGCCTAGCGCGACAATCAAGCGCGTTGACCTCTTGCTAGCGCCCGCGCGCGATATCGCGAGTCCCGCATCGGTGCCCGCAAAGCCACCCTGGCGCGGGGGACCGGCGCCATGACCTGAAACCGCGTGACCGGAGCCGTACTGGGGAAACGAAGCCGTCGGCGGCGTCGCCGAACCCCTCTCCGTCACAGGTGTCGCAGCGAAGGGCAGTGGATAGCCGCTCGTCACTGCGGTCAGCGCATCGGACAACTCTTGCGCGCTCTGAAACCGAGCGTCGGGATCGCGCTGCAGCGCACGCGCGAACCACTGGTCGAAGCTCGCCGGCAACCACGGCGCAAGCCTCGTCGGCACAGGCATCGGCGCGGTGCAGATCTTCACGAGGAGATCCCCGGTGCTCTCACCCTCGAACGGCATAGCGCCCGTCACGCAGGTGTAGGCGATGACGCCGAGCGACCAAAGATCGGTGCGGTAGTCGACCGAGCGCAGGCCGCGCGCTTGCTCTGGTGACATGTAAAATGGCGTGCCGATCACGGTGCCCGTCTTCGTCGCGGAATGGAACGCACGCGACTCAGCAGCGGTCGTGGGGGCACGGAACTTGGCGATGCCAAAGTCAAGCAACTTGGCGATCTCTTCGTCATCAGCGTTGACGATGTAGATGTTGTCAGGCTTCAGGTCGCGATGGATGACGCCAACCCCGTGCGCCTTCTGCAGCGCGCGCGCCGTCTGCGCGATGAACTTCGAGGTCTCTTCGAGCGACAGGCGGCCTTGGCGCTCGATGCGCCTGTCAAGAGGCTCGCCCTGGAGGAACTCCATCCCGATGTAGGGGTGCCCATCGTCGGTGACGCCATAGTCGTAGATCGTCACGGCAAAGCGCGACTCAATCGATGCCGCCGCTCGCGCCTCGTTTTCAAAACGCTGCCGTGCCTCAGGACTGTCGAGGAACTCGCTGTCGATCAGCTTGATCGCGACGCGCGTCCCTAGCGTCGCATGGCGACCCTCCCACACGGAGCCCATGCCACCACGACCGAGCAGTCGCACGATCTGGTACTTGCCCGCGATCAGGCCTGTGACCGGTGGGACCTCATTCAACGCAGGCATCACCCAGTAGTCTACGCGACAACGGCCGACTGCGCTAAACAGCGTGCTTGCCATGACCCGAGCTCAGCTGCCGCCCGCCGGCGCAGACGACACGCTTTATATCATCGACCTCTCAGGCTACATTTTTCGCGCCTATCACGCGGTCGTTCCCCTTTCGAACTCAAAGGGCGAACCCACCCACGCCGTCATCGGCACCGTCAACATGCTGAACAAGGTCGTGACCGACCGCAAACCCGCATTTTTGGCGATCGCGATGGACACGGGCAAGCCGACGTTTCGGCACGAGCTCGATGCACGCTACAAGGCCACCAGGCCACCGGCGCCGCCTGATTTATCGCAGCAGATTCAGCGCTGCGAAGAGATCGTACGGGCTTACAATATACCCTGCTACCGCCAAGAGGGCATCGAGGCCGACGACCTCGTGGCGTCGCTCACGCGCCTAGCACTTGCGGCGGGCCTGCGTGTCGTCGTCGTGAGCGCCGATAAAGATCTGATGCAGCTCGTCCGCGATAATGACGCTCAGGTCGTGCTTTGGGACTCGATGCGCGATCGCGTTTTTGGGCCCGACGAGGTCACCGAAAAATTCGGCGTCAAGCCGAGCCAAGTGCGCGATTTTCTTGCATTAACCGGCGACAGCTCCGACAACATTCCCGGCGTCAAGAGCGTGGGTCCGAAGACCGCAGCCGAGCTTTTGAACGAGCACGGAACACTCGATGCCCTCTACAAAAACCTCGAACTCGTGAAGCGGCCAAAGCTTCGGGAAGCCCTCCGTGCACACGAAGCAGACGCGCGTCTTAGCCACGTACTCGTCACGCTGAAGGCCGACGATCCACTCGATTTCGACTTGGCGCACCTACGGTACGGCGGCGCCAATGTGAACGAGCTCAAGCGGCTCTTCCAAGAGCTCGAGTTCACTCGCCTTCTCGCGCTGCTCGACAAGGCCGACCAGGGTCCACAGGCCCTCCCCCCGGTTGTTGTTGCACCGCAAGCCACGCCGTCACCCGCTGTTGCTGCCTCGTATTCGGTGCTCTCGACCAACTTTGAACTTGCGCAGTTTCTCGCGACCGCAAGCGACGGCACCTTCGCGCTCGAACCGTTGTTCGATCGCCATGACCCGATGCGCGCACACCTCGTGGGGCTCGGCGTGGCGACCCATGAGAACCGCATCGGTTACATTCCGCTGGCCCATCGCGTGCTCGGCGGTCCCGCGATGTTACCCGTGGCCGATCTAAAGACGGCGCTGAGTGGCGCGATCGATCTCGCGCACATCGTCACGAGCGACGAAAAGCGACTCGAAACCGCCCTCGAGAGCGTTGGCCTCAACGTGCCCACGCACGTAAGCGATGTGTGCATCGCCGGTTACCTTTTGCAGCCGGAGGCCGATTCGTCACTCTCCGCGACCACAAGGCGTGAGCTCGGCATCGAGCTGCCATCCATCGCCGACGGCAAAGGCAAGAACGCAACACCTGTCGATCAACTCGCGGTCGATGCGGTCGGTGAGGTTTTGGGTAAGCGTGCGGGGGCGTGTCTCGCACTCGTCAAGAAGTTTGACGGTGATCTCAAACGCGAAAAGCTGACCTCCCTCTACGAAGACGTGGAGCTTCCCCTCGCTCGCATTCTTCACGCGATAGAGAACCGTGGCGTGCTCGTCGACACCGCCTTTCTGGGCGAGCTGAGCAAACGTGCCGAGATTGACCTGCGCGCGCTCGACGCGCAGGCGAAATCGATCGTCGGGCATGAATTTTCAATGCGCTCGCGCGATCAGCTCGAAGCGATTCTGTTCGACGAACTGGGCCTGCGCGTCATCAAGAAGACGCCGAAGGGCGGACGCTCGACCGACGCCGAGGTGCTCGAAGCGCTCGCCGAGGAACACGAGTTGCCCAAGGTCATTTTGCAGCATCGTGAACTCGACAAGCTGAAGGGCACGTACATCGATGCACTGCCGCGATCGGTAAATCCCGACACGGGACGTGTGCACACCTCCTTTGCGCAAACCGTTGCTGCGACGGGTCGCCTTTCGTCGGTCGATCCGAACCTGCAGAACATTCCCATTCGCAGTGCACTCGGGCGCGAGATCCGAGGCGCTTTCGTCGCGCCACCTGGCAAGCTGATTCTAAGCGCCGATTATTCGCAAATCGAGTTACGAATCGTCGCGCACCTCGCACAAGACCCGACGCTCATCGAAGCTTTCCGCACCGGCGGCGACATCCACACGCAAACGGCGGCGCTGATGTTTCACATCGCACCCAACGTGGTGACCACTGACATGCGTCGCGCGGCAAAAGCGATCAATTTCGGTGTCATTTACGGAATGGGCGAATTTGCGCTCGGCAAGCAACTCGGCATTCCGCGCGCTGAAGCAAAGGAGTTCATCGCCGCCTACTTCGCGCGCTACAGCAAGGTCGCGCAATTTCTCGAGCATGCGGTCGCGGTCGCCAAGAGTGGCGAAGCGATGCGCACGCTACTGGGCCGCAAACGTCCGCTGCCGAACATCACCTCGTCCAATCACATCCTTCGCACCGAGGCCGAACGCATCGCGAAGAACACGCCCGTGCAAGGGACCGCAGCCGACATTTTGAAGCTCGCGATGGTGCGCCTCGGCGCGACGCCGCTACCCGGTTGCGAGATGGTCCTCACGGTGCACGACGAATTGGTATTCGAAGTTGACGAAGCCCTCGCAGAGACTGCTGCTGCGCACGTCAAGCAGGTGATGCAGGGCGTGATGAGCCTCGCCGTGCCGCTCATCGTCGAGGTCGGGTGGGGCAACAATTGGCGGGACGCGCACTGATGTGATGGGCTTGATTCCTTTTTTTATGCTATTTAGGAACTGTGCTTTCCCGATTGATCTCGGTCCCAGATCGTAGCTTCTTTCTGTTCGGCCCTCGCGGCACGGGCAAGTCCACGTGGCTCAAAGAGCGGTTCGCGGGAGCGCCCTGGTTCGATCTGCTCGATTCGGAGGTCTACCTCGACCTCCTCGCCGACCCCGCTCGCCTTGAGCATCGACTGCCTGCCGACTACCGCGGGTGGGTGGTCATCGACGAGGTGCAGCGCGTGCCCGAGCTCCTCAACGAAGTGCATCGCCTCATCGAAGGTCGCGGGCTTCGGTTTGCGCTAACCGGTTCGAGCGCGCGCAAGCTCCGTCGAAGCGGCGTCAACCTGCTTGCCGGTCGTGCACTCACGCTCCGCATGCACCCGCTTGTCCGCGCCGAGATCGGCCAAGGTTGGAACCTGCGACGTGCGCTCGACGTAGGCACGCTGCCGTTCGCGGTGACCCGTAGCGACGACGCTGACGCCCGCGCTTACGTCCACGACTACGTTCGAACCTACCTCCGCGAGGAGGTCCAGGCCGAGGGACTCACCCGCAACCTCGCCGGATTCGCGCGTTTTCTAGAGGCGGCGAGTTTCTCCCAAGCCCAACTCGTCAACGTCGCGGCGGTCGCGCGCGAGTGCGCCGTAGAGCGCAAGGTTGTCGACGATTGGTTTGGCGTCTTGGAAGACCTATTGGTTGCCGTCCGCCTGCCCGTATTTTCGCGTCGAGCACGGCGAGCAATCACGACGCACCCGAAGTTCTTCTTCTTCGACGCCGGGGTCTACCGTGCAATCAGGCCGCGTGGTCCGCTCGACCTCGCCGAGGAGATCGACGGCGCGGCCCTCGAGACGTTGCTGCTTCAAGAGGTTCGAGCCCACAATGACGTCGCGAACCTTGGTTACGAACTCTCCCACTGGCGCACGCGCAAAGGCGAAGAGGTCGATCTCGTCCTCTATGGCGAGCGAGGGTTGCATGCCTTCGAGGTCAAGCGCAGCGCGCGTGTCCGTGACGACGACCTTGCGGGGCTCAAGGCCTTTCGAGAGGAGTACCCCCCCGCCCAGCTGTGGTGCCTTTACGGCGGGGAGCGCGCGTACCTCGACGACGGGGTCCAGGTCCTGCCGTTCGGAGCGGCAATCGATCGCCTGCCCGGGATCCTGGTTTCCTAAGGGCCACCAAGGTCCTCGCGTGGACTTGGACGACCATGGTAGAAGACCGACCCCATGGGTGCTCGCTTCAGGACTTTTTGGTTCGCATTGGCTTCCTCCGCGGCGATGGGTTTTCCTGATGTCGCACAAGCCGGCGAGCCCGCCAGACCAAAGCTCGTCGACGCGCCTGCCTCACCCGAACCTGCGCCGCCGGTAACAGTCACCCCAGCTAAGGCCGACGACCCCAAGCCCGCCGACACATCGACCAGCTCCGGTTACACATTGCCGACGTCAATCGTCCCAGACCGCCGCGACGAGGTGTACAGCGACACCTGGTGGGGCAAGACGCGCCCCGTTTTTGAGTTGCACGGTTACTTCCGCACGCGCTTCGAGTTGTGGAACAATTTTGCGCTCAGCCGCCACGAAAACGCGGGCGCTGACCCGCACAATCTGTTCCCAAACCCCGTCGACCACTCGTACACCGATTCGACGGGCACCCCACGCAATGTCAACCTGTGCACCGGCAGCACCTCACCCGCGTGCTCCAGCAAGCTGCTGCAGTTCACGAACATGCGTTTCCGCATGGCGCCCGAACTGCACATCTCTGACAACCTGCGCATCCTTTCGCAGATCGACGCCCTCGATAACGTCGTCTTCGGTTCAACACCCGACTCGCTTGGCGTCAAGCCGAGCGCCAGCGCAACGGGCGGCTATTCGCAAAGCGGACTCAATGCCTATGCCCCGCTCGCGGTGTTTTCGACGACGCAAGGACCTCCGACCTCGGGCGTCAACGCGCTCGGTGACTCGATCGCCGTCAAGCGCGTGTGGGCTGAGTACCAAACGCCACTAGGACAGTTACGTTTTGGTCGTATGCCCAACCACTGGGGGCTTGGCATGCTCGCCAACGCGGGCGATGGGCTCGACTCCGATTGGCAATCGACGGTCGACCGCATCATGTTCATTAGCGGGGTCAAGTCGCTTGACCTTTATTTCGGGGCGATGTGGGATTACCCGGCGTCGGGCATCACCAGCCAAACAGCGTACTCGATCTACGGCGGCCAACCTTATCTGCGCGCGAACTCTGCCAGCGTCGACCAGTGGGGACTGCTCGTCGCCAAACGCACCGATCCGGAACTTCAGCGTTTAAGACTCGCTCAGGGCAACCTCGTCGTCAACGCGGGCGTCTATGCGACCTACCGTCAGCAAAATCTTGATGTCGCGGCAGGTTCAACACCGCTTTCGGGCACCTTCGGCGCAACGAGCGGAAAGGACAATGGCCTCGAAAGTCGTGGCGCGAAGATCTTCACGCCGGACCTATGGCTCCAAGTGTTATGGAACAAGCTGCGCTTCGAAGCTGAGTTCGCGGCCATCTACGGTGAACTCGGAAACTCGCCTTACAAAGACGCCGTCAACCCGCTTGCCGTTCGGCAGTTCGGCCTCGCCACGCAAACCGAATACCGCGCGATGGACGACAAGCTGCGCTTGCAGTTCGGCTTCGGCTGGGCGAGCGGAGACCCTTGGCAGAAGAGCCTCGTGCCCACGTCAACGGGTTATGAACAACGGCTCGGCACTGGCGCGCTCAGCACATTCAGCTTTCACCCCGACTATCGCATCGACTTGATTTTTCATCGCAACATCATGTCGCGCGTGCAGGGCTCGTACTATTTCCGGCCGAGTGTCGACTACGACATCGTACGGAACGCCAACGGGCAACGCTTCGGCATTGGCAGCGCGATCATTTGGACGCGGGCAAGCGACTTCCTTCAGACGCCTGGACACAAGCGTGATCTCGGCGTGGAGATCGATGCTCAAGTTTATTTCCAGTCGCGCGACGGCTCGCTCAACGACGACCCCAACAAGGTCGGCGGTTTTTTCGCGATGCTGCAGTCGGGCTTGTTTTTCCCGCTCGGCGGGCTGAGCTACCTTCCCGGCGAACAGACCACCATCGCCGACACGCGCGCATGGGAGCTTGGTCCGGCCTTTGCGCTACGTGTCCTCATGGGCGTTGCGTATTAGGCGACTGGTGAAGTCGGGGGTCGCGCGTTCACTCGGCGTCGCTGCGCTGCTTTGCGGGTGCGGCGCGAGCGGCGAGGTCACAGGGGGCGAGCTTCGCGTCCCTGCCAGCAGCGGGCCGGATGCGGCGGTTGGAAGTGACGCGCCAATCACTGGCCCCAGCACGTGGACGGCGCTCTACACCGACTATTTCGGACCGAAAGGCGCCGCGAGTTGCACCTCAAGCGGCACGTGCCACGGCGACGCCAACCAAACCGGAGCACGCAAGAGCCGCTTCATTTGTGGCTCAACCGAGTCATCTTGCTACGATGGAATCTTCGCAGCGGAGCTTGTGCCCGTGGGCGGGTCGAGCGATCCTAGTCAAGTTAGTTTACGTTTTGCGCTTCGCACGGCGGCGGGTGGATCGATGCCAAAGGCCTCTGGTTTTGTGTTTTCTGAAAGCGACCTCGCGCGGATCGACGCATGGATTCGCACTGGCGCAGCGCGATGAACAAGATTCTTGTTGTCGACGATCAGCGCAACATGCGGACAACGCTTGCTCTCATTCTGCGAGGCGCCGGTTACGAAGTGACCGAGGCCGAGAACGCGATCGAGGCGTCCACGTGCGCCGCCGAAAACTACGACGTTGTGATCACCGATTTGCGGATGGGAGAGACCATCGGCTTCGACGTGCTCCGCTGCATCAAGGAGGCTTCGGCGAACTCAGAAGTGATCGTGATGACTGCCTACGGCACGATCGAGAGTGCGGTCGAAGCGATGCGCATCGGGGCGTTCGACTACATCCAAAAGCCGTTCCACGAGGAAGAGCTGCTAGGTCGCGTCAGCAAGGCCATCGAGAAGCGCCGCCTTTCCCAGGACGTTGCGCATCTCACCAGCGAGTTCAAGGACCGCTGCCAGCTCGAACACATCGTCGGTCGCTCGCCAGCGATTCGCGATCTCCTCGCCCGGACGGTTCGCGTCGCTTTGACCGACGCGATCGTCCTCATCACCGGCGAGAGCGGCACCGGCAAAGAACTCATCGCCAAGGCCATTCACGCCAATTCGAGGCGCGCCGATCGCCCGTTCATCCCGGTCAATTGCGCGGCCATCACCGAAACGCTGCTCGAAAGCGAGCTCTTCGGCCACGCAAGAGGCGCGTTCACCGGCGCAGCGGTCGCCCGCAAAGGGCTTTTCGAAGAAGCTGATGGCGGCACATTCTTCTTTGACGAGATCGCGGAAACGCCACCCACGTTTCAGGCCAAGCTTTTGCGTGCCATTCAAGAGCGAGAGATCCGTCGTGTCGGGGAGAATAAGCCCGTGACCGTCGACGTGCGCATCATCGCGGCCACCAATCAAGACCTCCTCACGGCGGTCGCCGAAAAGCGATTCCGCCAAGACCTCTACTATCGGCTGAATGTTGCACGCCTCTTACTTCCGCCACTGCGCGAGCGCCGCGAGGACATTCCGATCTTGCTGAGTTACTTTTTAGACAAATACAACCGCAAGATGTCTGCGTCGGCTCGCTTTCACGAAAACGTCTTCGAGGCGCTCATTCAATACGATTTTCCCGGCAACGTTCGCGAGCTCGAGCACATGGTTGAGCAAGCTGTCGCGTTGGTGAACAATGGTCTCATCTCGGCCGACGACCTTTTGCCTGCGCCGTCGGCGAGCGGCGGCGAAACTCTGTCGGGCTCCTCGCGTCCGCCGCGCTTGCTTGCAGGCGTGGTCGACCAAGCCGAGCGCACGGCGATCGAGCAGACCCTCGCGGAATGTGAAGGGAATCGCGAAAGAGCCGCTGAATTGCTCGGAATTTCACCTACAACGCTTTGGCGTAAAATGACACGCATGAAGATCACTTTTGAGAACAAAGTGTAGCGTGGCTGCTCTGCAGACCCCTGTACACAACGAGTTGTTGAAGGCTTACCGCTGGTTATGAGAAGCTCGATCGAGGGCGCAATGACAACGAGAGACGAAGCGACCGCAATTGACGAACGTGAACGGGTGGAAGCAGCACTCGCGCGCATCAAGCCTAGGCTCGACGCGCTCAAGGAGACCGACCTCCTTTCGGCGCCGCTCCAGCCACGCGGGGTTGCACTTGCAGCGATGCTCGTTGCTTCGACCATCAAGAGGGGGAAGTTGCGCGATGAGCTAACCGCCTTCGCCAAAGCGGGGGCCTTCGATCCAGAAGCGATCGATCTTTTGCCCGATGCCGGACACGTCGTCCTCTACGCGATGTCGAACCTCGGACTTCAAGAGGAGCTGCTCGATCCGGTGGCACAGGACGCGTTGATACTCCGCGCGCGTATGCTGCGAGTGATTCAGTACAACCTCGATTCGAACGCTGTGGTTGAAGGCAAGCTCGACCTGATCCGCCGCGCCGATGTCGTGGAGCTTCCGCGCGATCTGCGCCTGTTGGCGAGCCTCTACGCTGACCACTTTGAAAGCCTCGCCGTCGATCATCGCCTTTTCAACCCGAAGGACGAACAGCTCGCGCGCGTGCTCGCACTACGCATCGAAGAGCAGACAACCCGGCTGTCTGAACTCTCGGGCGAGTGGCGCGACGTATTTGTGCGCGCCTGGACGCTGCTCGCTGTGTACTACGCGGACGTGACGCGGGCTGCGCGTTATCTGTTCAGAGAAGCCTGGGTTGATTTGCGCTTCCCCGAGATCGATTTTATTCCCCGAAATCTGCGGACGCAGCCGGCTTGGGCCGATGGCACGCCACCCGCTGAGCGCGTCATCGAGCGCGTCATGCTCAGCCCCATTCGCTCCGCGCCCACGGAGCCAGCGCCAACCGGCAACGCCCGCGCCTATCGCCGCGTCGACGTCGCGCTGCACGTCACGATGGGAAGCGAGTCAAACTTCTTCATGGGGCTGACCGAGAACATCTCCGAGGGCGGCATTTTCATTCCGACCCACCAGCTGAAACCCATGGGCACAAAGCTCAGCTTCGCCCTGTTTTTACCTGGCTCCGACGAGCCCGTGTGCGTCGATGGCGTTGTCCGATGGGTAAGAAACTGGTCGGTCGAAACCGACGCTGCACCGGGCATCGGCGTTCAGTTCGAGTCGCTCTCCGACGAGGATGGGCAGCGCGTCCGCGACTTCATGGATCAGCGCGCTCCGCTTTTTCACGATAGTTAGACGCGGTAGGCTTGGGAGTGCCGGACTTTACGTTGCGGGGTCGGCGTTTCCTTTGGTTGAGTTGGAGCACCCGGCAGGCGTGGGTGTGTCGGACTTTAACACGCAGAGAACCACGTGTTTGGGCGCCCTGGCCCTCGCCCTGGCCTCGGTGTTTTGGTCAATCAAGTTTAGTATCGATCGGTGCCGATAGGCATCGATCGCGGCGTCTCGATCGAAGTAGTAGTCTCCTCAGGGAACTCACCGAGCAGCGCATCGATCGCGGCCACGTGCGGGGGATCGATCACGACGTCGAGGTCTTACGCTGCGCGCGGAACGCCATGCGTGGTGCTCGCAAAGGACCCCGCGATCATGTACGGAACTTCGACCCTCTGAAGCGCTGCCGAAAGACGCACAAGGACGGCTCCGATGCCGCTCATCGCGCGCGGCACGCGTTGATGAATGGTCAAGTTGCTTACCCGACGTGGACTGCTGGTTGTAGATGGTGCGAGTGGGGTTGCAGACGAGCGCGAAGACGAAGCGCAGGCTGTAGAGGCGCCTGCCTTTGAAAGCGAGTGGCCTTAGACCTCGGCCGGGGAACAGACCTGACACCTGAGATCCCGCTTCGCCACGCTGCCTTCCGCGCTGTCGCGCACGCTGCTTCTTCGGTGCAGAATGCATGCACAGCATCGGTGAAGACCCGCGTGAGCGTGCCGAGCAACGCGCCGTCCCACGCAAGCCGCTCGCGCCACGCATGGGGAGCAGCGCAGGCGCCAAGTTCTGCTCGGGCGACCCACCCGGCGACAAGTGCGTGAAGGCCAACGGCTACGGCGTTTGGTCGCTGGGCCTGCAGGTTCTGGCTACGTTCTAACCGAGCAAGACGGGAGCCTCAACGAGCCGCGCAGGCTAAAGCCCCACACGTAATGGTAACCGCCGTCGCCCCAGTGCTGAAAGCGTGGTCCCCCACGATGCCGGTCGGAGTGTCGCTGCTCCACGCTTCGGCGCTTGCGTACAGGTAACAAGTGAAGCGTCCGGTCTTGTTGGTGAAGATGGCTCCGTAGGCTTCGGCGTCGACGCCGTCCAATCCGTACGCGACGAATGCAGAGTGACTGATCACTTGGTTTCCGACGCCATTGACCACGTCGCACGCGTACGTATAGCCATCCGTGGAGTTGTTCTCGAGCGTGAATTTGACCTGGTGCGCTGAAATCGCTGAAGGCTTGACCACTATTGCCATCGCTTCACTGGCGGAATCAAAATTCTCGTCCGTATCGGTCTGGGAGCACGCGCCGAGGAGCGTCGAAAAGGTCATCACAACAACTCGGGCAAAAATCGTTTGGTTCATTTTTGTTCTCCTCGACGTGGGGACTTGGTGGGGCGTGGGCGGAGTGCATCGCACCCCTACTTCACTCCTAAAGCACTTGGTGTACCAAAGCCGATCCAAGGCCTAAACCCTGTGAGCTTTGCGGGAGGCGACCCAAATGCAGCTCAACCAAAGCCCCACAAGTCCACCCACCTCTGAACACCTCGACGTCCAGCTGATGGCGTGCCGGGCCCCAGCCCGAGGATGCTCAGGGACTGGAACCACGACCATTGACGGCACGTTCTTGACTATTCATGCCTATGGCGGTGGTGAACATCTTCTCCATGGGAAATCTGCGCACGCAGCCGGCTTGGGCAGATGGCGCACCACCCGCTGAGCGCGTCATCGAGCGCGTCATGCTCAGCCCCATTCGCTCCGCGCCCACCGAGCCAGCGGGCGCCAGGGCTTGTGCGAACCGCTACCGCGGCGGCGTCGCCAACTGGCGGGCCACTTCACGGACTTGACCATTCTCGTCATCAACCAACTTGACGGCAAGAGCGCGACCCTCGCCGACACTGCACGTGCTCGCCGACCGAAGGGCCGCGACGCGCACGCCCGGGAGCACCGTCGCGCGAGTCGCCAGCTCACCGGCCGCTGACAACGCACGGGTGCGCTGGTGCGTGATCGCGCGTTGATCGGCACAAATATGCCCGAGCGCCTGGGCAAATCGATCGTCGACTGCGTTATTTTTCTGCGCGCGGGCCTCCAGCGAATTGAGAAGAGCGTCATAGTGCGTTTGGCAACGACCCCACAGTGCGAGCTGCTTCGCGGAGAGCGCGGCTGCCGCGTCTGACAAGCGATCGTCGAGGTGCGCACGCCACCGGTTGCAGGTCTCTTCTGGTCGCGCCATACCCCCCTCCCACAGCGCCTTGACGACGGTCTCACGCATCTCCTCTTCACTCGACTCGCCGAGATCGCGCACGAGCTCGAACGCTGCTGCCATGTCGAGGTTGAAGAACGCGACACCCGACACGATGGCGCGCCGCATCTCACCGAGAGGGTGGTTGAGCGCGAGCTCGCGGACGCGGTCGAAACTCTGCGTCTCGGATGCTCGAATGCGGGCGACGACGCCACCCAGGTCGGTCGCGATCGCGGGAACTCTCTCGGCCCTCGACGCATCAAGGACACGCGCGGCAAGCGCCTTATCCGTTCGGTACCGGCGCCCAAACGTGAGCAACTTGCGGGCCGCCATCGCTCGAAGCTTCGGCTCGTTTTGCTCAAGCATCTTGACGAGTTTCTCATCGGCCTTGCCGTCTTCGAACCCATCGGTCGCCTCGAGCCAGGCGCCGAGCGCTTTGCACGCGACAGCATCAAACCCAGCTTTTTCGTGATGGACACATGCCGTGACATTTTGAATGTGCGGCCCTACCAGGGGGTCCTTGGCAAACGCCAGAGCGGCCGCCACTTTTGGCTCCGACCGTGACGGCAGTGGGTCCTTGGTGCAGCCGATGACGAACACTGCGGCAACGGTCGTCAGGCTGCGCATTCCCACGTGGATAGGCAAGCCGGCCGCAAAGCGCAACGCCCGCGTGCTCTTGAGGCCCAGCGGGCGCCAGGTCGTGGTATCTCGCCGCCCCTCGAGCCCATGCAAATCGACACGTTTGACTTCGAGCTTCCCCCAGAACGCATCGCGCAAGAGCCCGCCCCCGATCCGCTCGCAGCGAGGCTATTGCGCCTTCCGTTTGCTCGGGAATCGGCCCATCACACAGTCAACGAACTTGCCCAATTGCTCGAACCTGGCTCGCTGCTCGTTTTCAACGACACGCGCGTCATTCCAGCTCGCCTCATCGGCACAAAGGAAGGATCGGGCGGCAAGGTCGAAATTTTTCTTGTGCGAAAGACCGACCAAACGACGACCGTCGAAACGCGCGCGGGCACCTTCCCTGCCGAAGTGTGGCGCGCACTTGGTAAGGCATCGAAACCATTGCGCGAAGGAGCCGACTTCTTGTTCGGAGACCTTGCCGCACGCATGCTCGGGCGCGCAAGCGACAACGGCCTGCTCGAGG
>CAMBEV010000050.1 GCA_945865595.1 Nannocystis exedens
GTGGCGAGACGAAGTCGCATCACGGCCTGCCCGCTCGGGAGCATCTTCAATTCGGGGTCTTGCCCGAGATTTCCGAGCAACATGACCTTGTTTAAGCCTTCTGCCATAGGAGCCTCCTTCTCGCGTAACGCGCCGAGCTCTGTCTTTTACGCGAGCCGCAACCGAGAAGCCAGGGGGGTCTTAGTGTTACAATGGTCAATGCGATGTCTGAGCCCCTGGTCGTCAACGAACGCATCACGATCCCTGCTGGCGACCTCACGTTCACCGCCACGCGCTCTTCCGGACCTGGCGGTCAGAACGTCAATAAAGTTTCCTCTCGCATCGAGCTCCGTTTTGATCTCGAGGGCACCACCGCACTCGCAGCCCCCACGAAAGCGCGGCTGAGGGTCATCGCCAAGTCGTACCTCGACGGCGAGGGCCGCATCTTCATCCGCAGTGAGCGAACCCGCGACCGCTTACAGAACCTCGGCGATGCACGCGAAAAGTTGCGGCTGATGATCGCGGCTGCGCTGGTCGTCCCCAAGAAGCGACGCGCAACAAAGCCGACGTACGGCTCCACGATGAGGCGCCTCGACTGCAAGAGCAAGCAGAGCGACAAGAAACGCGACCGCCGCCACGATGGCGACTGAAGCCCCGCCCGAGTTCGTCCAGCGACTTACTTATCGGCGCGAAGCGCGCCATTAATCGCGCGCGTGAGCTGCGAGACCGCAACACCCGCCGAGAAGTAGAGGGGCGGGAGCCAGGCCGGAACGTTCCCCATGTGCCGAAGCACATCGGTGTAACGAAACCATCCTTGGCCCGCAAACAGCATCTCGGCCAGGGTGCCACTCATTGCCGACCCGATGCCCATGATCAGACCGGCGCGAGTACGTTCGAACGACGCCCAGCCCATAACCGCAATCGCAAAGAGCGCCACCGTCACCGTGAGCCCGCGGTCGAACGGCAAAGCCGTACTGAGGGCCCACACCGCAAGGCAGCTTCCCAAGGCTCCGGCAGCGTCGCGCGCCCGTCCGATCACGGGTCCTTCTGTGGCCTGCAGCCTCGTCGATACCTCGCCGTTTACAACCACGAACGCGGCGGTAGCCCCGACGAACCAGAACGTCCACGTCGCGGGGACGTGCGCCTGGTCGTACGACGTCACGCCAGCACCGACGCGCATACGATCGCCGAGTTCTGACATGACGAGCCCAAACAACGCGAGCACTAGCCGCCGGCTCCAAGCCACCATGGCCCCTTGCGTATCACGCCACTCGTGCCCCGCGCGACGTCCGCAATCGCGATGGCTTTCGTCCAGTTACTTACCTATTGCAAACGCCCCGTTGATCGCCCTCGTCGCCTGCGACACGACAATCCCCGCCGAAAAGTAGAACGCGGGACGCCACGCTGGAATGTTCCACACGTGACGCAACCCCTCGGGGAACGCGTACCACCCACGGCCTACGCCGAAGAGGTCAACCGACGTGCCCAGTGCTGCCAGTGTGATGCCGATGATCAAACCAGGGCGCGTGCGTTCAAACGACGCCCACGCCAGGAACGCAAGCGAACATAGCGTCAGCGTTACCGCGTAACCGCGATCAAACGGCAAACTCACGGCAAGCCCCAACATGGCCACGCTCGCCGCCACAAGTTGGAGCGCGCGCAATGCGCCTCCCTCGACGCCCTTTTCAGCCGACTGCAACTTCGTCGCGACCTCACCGAGAGCGACTCCGACTGCCACGGAAAGGATCACGAAAGAAAGGCTTATCGTAATGACCTCCGGGGCGAGCCGACCTTCGTGGCGCAGCGCACCGGCACTCACTTGGATTCGGTAGCCCAACTCGCCGGACCCGAGGCCCATCACTGCGAGGACCAGGCGCCGCGCCCACACGTACATGCGGCCTTGCGTATCATGTCCGGGGCGGTCTGCGCGACATACTGCATCGCGCCGCATCCGCAGCTTCGTCCAGTGACTTACCTATCGATACGAAGCGCTGCATTGATCGCGCGCGTAACCTGAGACACGGCAACGCCGACCGGGAAGTACACGGCAAAAAGCCAAGCGGGGACGTCCCCAATGTGCCGAAGGGCTTCGCTGTATTGATACACCCCCTGCCCGACGAGCACCGCCTCGGTCAGCACGCCGACGGCACCCGCCACGATGCCAATGATCAGTCCGGCGCGTGTGCGCTCGAACGAAGCCCAGGCAACGACGGCCAGCGAAGTGAGCGTAACGGTCGCCGCGTAGCCTTGGTCGAACGGGAACGTCACGCTTAGCCCGCGAATCGCATACGACATGGCCACCGCGGTGAGCACACCGAGCGACGCGTGCGAGCCGCCCCGCGAGGGCGCGACCTCAGCCCGCTGCAACTTCGTGGCAACATCGCTTAACGCCGCCCCGAAGCCGCAAATCGCGAGCATCAGAGCTACGTTTACGCCGGGCCCACGCGCGAGCCCGACCGCGCCGGCCTTCAGGTGCATGCGAACCGTCACCTCCTGGGTGGCGAGGCCGAGGGCGGCGAGAACGAGTCGGCGGGCCCACGCGCGCATCCGAACCCCATACCACACAAACGCTGTACCCTCGCGCGCATGAATCGCACGGATGTCATTGTGATTGGCGCGGGGCACAACGGTCTCGTTTGCGCGCTCCTGCTTGCCCGCGCAGGACTTTCGGTTCGGGTGCTTGAGGAGCAACTCGTGATTGGCGGTGCAGTGCGCACTGAGCGTCCCTTTGCAAAGGCACCAGGTCTTCGCACATCGACCGGTGCATACCTCTTGGGCCTTATGCAACCCGAGTTGCTACAGAAGCTCGGCCTCGAGTTGCCGCTCAAGCGTCGAGACCCTCACTATTTTCTACCGACGACGGACACGCGCTATTTGCTCATCGGCGGTGACGAATCAGAGACGAAGCGCCAGATGTGCTTGTTCTTCTCAGAGCAGGACTGGACCGCTCACGTCGCGCTCAACCAGGAAATCGCGGCGATCCGTGACGACATCGCGCCCACTTGGCTACAGGAACCACTCAGCATTGAAGAGACGGCCGAGAGGTATGTCCGCCCTACCCTGCGCGAAGCATTCGTGACGCTGTGTCGCGGGAGCGTCGGCGACTACCTCGATCGCTTCGGGTTCGAGAGCGATCTTCTCAAGGCCATGTACGCCGTCACCGACGGGTTCAGCGGGCTCACCGGAACGTGGAACACGCCTGGAACCGGAATGAACTTTCTCGTGCACAACATGTGCAGACTGCCCGGCTCTGGCGGAACATGGATGATCGTCGAAGGCGGCATGGGCACGATCACGACTCGGCTCGCTGAAGCGGCGCAGCAGGAGGGCGTGCAGATTGAAACGTCGGCTGCCATCGCAAGCATCGAGTCAAGCCTTGGCACCGCAACTGGCGTCAACTTGGTTGACGGACGCACCTTTGAGGCCAACGTCATCGTCGCAAATGCGGACCCGTTCCGCATGCAAGAACTCGCGGGGCGCGACAGGTTACCAGCAGCGTTCAATCAGCGCATCGATGGATACAAGCGCCTCGGCACCACGATGAAGGTGAACCTCGCGCTCAAGAAGCTGCCGGTGTTCACCTGCCTTCCGAGCGACCGAGGCCAATACGGGCCCACGATTCACCTGCTCCCGAGTGAAGGCAACATCATTGACCATTTGGTCAAGAGCTTTGCCGATGTCCAAGCCGGCAAGCTGCCCGAGTTCCCCACCATCGAGTGGTACATCCACACCACCGTTGACCCCACGTTGCGCGACGAGGAAGGCAACCACAACTCGGCGCTCTTCGTACAATGGGTTCCGTATCAGCCCGCGGGCAGCTCGTGGGACGTCGAAATCGATCGCTACGTGAAGCATTTGCTCTCCATCTGCGATCGCTTCGCGCCAGGCACCAGCGACTCCGTGGTCGATGTCTTCGCGTTGCCTCCACCGGGCATCGAGAAGCACTTCGGCATTCGCCACGGCCACATCCATCACGTCGACAATTCGTTCGGCTTCAGCGATCGCCTTCCCTATCGCACGCCCATCGCGGGTCTCTACTCGTGCAGCGCTGGCACGCACCCCGCGGGCTCCGTCATCGGCAGCGCGGGACACAACGCAGCGATGGCGGTGCTGCGCGATTTGGGCAAAGTTACGTAGTCAACCAAGTTGCCCACGAGCCACGCAGTGTTTCGGGTTGCAACTCAACGCTGAGCATCTCGAGAAACTTGCGCCTCGGCCACTCTTGGGCGCCGAGCGAGCGCGTCGTGTCGGTCATCACCTGCGCGTCGATCCACGAAAAGCCACGCTTGGCGAGCTCATCGCCCAGCGCGAGCAGCGCGACGCGCGATGCGTAGTCCGCATGGCTGAACATCGACTCGCCGAAAAACACGCGCCCAAGCGAAACGCCGTAGACGCCACCGACAAGTTCGTCGCCCTGCCATGCTTCGATCGAGTGCGCGAAGCCAAGTCGATGCAGCCCTTCATAGGCCGCCATCATCTCGGTGGTTATCCAGGTGCCCTCTTGTCCAGGTCGTTCCACTTCTTGACAAGCACGAATGACACCCGAGAAATCGCTGTCGAATGTGATTTGGTAAGGATGTTGACGAACAAACCGCCTTAACGTCCGCCCGGCGCGCATCCCCTTAGTAGGCAGCACGCACCTCGGGTCGGGGGAGTGCCACAAGATGGGATCGTCCTCTCCGTACCAGGGGAAAATGCCCATCGTGTACGCGAGCAAGAGCCGCTGCGGCCGCAGATCGCCCCCGACCGCCAAGAGGCCCTCCTCGGCCTCCTCGGGGTCGGGAAAGACCAGCTCGTTCCGCAAACGATACACAGGCATGGGAGAGTCTCGTACCATCGCACGATGAACGTTCGCGCGACCAAGTTTGGCAAAACGCTCGCTTCCGTCCTGCTCGCAGGCACTTTCCTGTTCGGTCCCCAGATCGCCTGCAAGCGAAAACCGACAACAGTCGCGATCCCTGAAGACAAGAAAGTTTACCTTGGCTTCTGGAGCAACGCCGACGGCAACTTTACTCTCGGCGAAGACGGTGCGGTTTCCTTCCAAAAGAAATCGGGCGCCTCCTCGTCGAGCATCACCGGCAAGTTCGCTGGATTCGACGGCAACAACATCAAAGTATCCATCGTCTTCGCGACCAAGACGCTCACGGTTCAGGCGCCACCCGCCGAAGTCGACGGCGTATCGACCATGACGCTCGAGGGCATGACGCTCACCAAAAAGGGTGAAGCCTCCGCGGGCAAGGACGGGCGCGAGCGCCTGGCCAATTCGATCCGTGACACGTTTCTCAAGAAGAACCTGCTCGTGCGTCAGATCACTTGCCCGGTCGCCGCGAATCGAGCCGACAGCGGCGACTTCGTGTGCGTTCTCGAAACCCCGTCGGGCGAAAAGTTCAACGTGAACGTGAAGCGTAACGGCTCTAGCCTTTCCTACGATCTCGACGCCGCCACGCTTGGGGCGGACAAGCTCGAGAAGCTGCTCGAGAGCGGCTATGAAAAAGAGTTTCACCGAAGGGCAACGGCGAAGTGTCCGGCCGGCATCATCCTCAAAAAACCAGGCGATCAATTCACGTGCGACTACACCGACGATAAATCGAAGAAGCAGTACAAGGCGACCATCACGGTCGAAGATAAATCGGGCAAGGTACGTTACAAATTGTGACCGCGACCACGCTACACCCACTTCTTGAAGCGAAACCACACCATGATCGCTAGTGCGACGGCCGCCATAAAGAGCAGCGCGAACGGGTAACCGTGCACCCACTTGAGCTCCGGCATGTGCTCGAAGTTCATGCCGTAGACGCCCGCGATAAACGTGAGTGGCAACATAATCGTCGACATCAACGTGAGGGTCTTCATGACGCCGTTCATGCGGTTGGATTGCACACTCAGATGAATCTCGAGCGCACCCGTCACGAGCTCGCGATAGCTATCGGCCAGATCCGTGACGCGAACAAAGTGGTCGTAAACGTCGCGATAGAACGGCAACGCATCATGAGGGATCTCGTCGAATTCGCCACGCGACAAGCGCAGAAGGATCTCTCGTTGGTGCACTGAAACGCGCCGAATCGCTTGCAGCGATCGCTTCAATTCGAAGATACGAGCGAGCACAGGGCAACCCTCTGGCGTACCGGATTTCTCGAGGATGTCCTCCTCGAGTATCTCAATGTGACCCTCAAATTGTTCAATGATTATTACATATCGATCGACCAGCTGATCGAGCAGCGTGTGAGCGAGCCACGCTGGCCCTTTTCCGAACGTCTTTGGACTGCGCAACAGTGCAGCGTGCAGGTCATCAATCGTGCACACCCGGTGACAATCATGCGTGATCAGAAAGTTGGCGCCGATGACAACATCAAGCTCGGCGAGCGCGACGCTGCCGTCTGGGTTGAACGCGTGCGCGCCGTGAACGCGAACGTAAAGGTAACTGTCAAAGTCTTCAATCTTGGGAGAGGACTGCTCGTTCCAGATGTCCTCGATCGTGAGCGGGTGGATGCCGAACACACGCTCAAGGGCTTCATTGCCCTCCGGTTTCGATGAATCGAGGTCGACCCAAACGAAGGTGCTCTGCTTCACGAGTACTTCAAGGTCATCGACCGACGACGTTTCGCGGACGTCGCCGCCGTCCTGGTAGAGGGCTCGCATGGCGCCAAGTATCGCTGATACTCGCTCCCCGTCGCCACTTCGGCGATAAGGAGGGGAGCATGGCCGCATACCAATTCACGTCCGATAGCCTTGTGACGGTATCTGTCGCGTCAAAGCCCATCCTTGGCATGAAGCACGAACCCGTCATTGGAGCCGCGCCTCCGCGAACACGCATCGAACTCGTCGAGACGGATGGACGAGTCTCGGCAGATGTCTCGTTCGAGTTAGACCCTCGCGAACTCGCACCCGGGTCTCATGGGCGCGCCGACTCCGAAAAGATACGCGCAAACTTGGTCGGCAAGGACGTGCTCGACGCCGACCGGTTTCCAACGATCATCGTCAAGGGCCGGTACGAAGGCACACGCACAGAGGGAAAACTCGACGCGCGCATCACGCTGAGAGGAGTTCCTCAGCACGTCACTTTCCCTGTGACCATTCGCCACGAAGGGGAGCGACTCCGTGTGCAAGGAGAATGGGAAGGAACATTGACGAGTCTCGGCATCAAGCCGTTTCGTGCCCTCCTTGGGGCCCTCACGCTCAAGGACTGGGTGCGCCTCACGTTCCGCGTTGAGTTAGAGCCCTTAGAGCCTGAGTAAAACCTCAAGCCTCACTTTTCAAACGCGCGAGCACTTCGCGGTACTCGTCGATAAGCGCATGAGGCGAGAGCTGTGAAAGCTTGCTTTCAAGCGACACGAATCGCGCGATCTGCGCATCGCGTCCACGCTTGAACATGGGCCACGGGTCGCCATGATCAGCCTTGCAGAGCAAAATGGACCAAAAGTTGTCAACTTTATCGGCCAGGCTAATCGCTTGGGCGTCCCACGACTTGTGGGCGAAGTGCTCAACATAGAGCCGCTTGCGCTCATCCCATGGAAGGCTCTTGTCGAGCTCAGAGCAATCGCGCACGAGCGTTGCGACTCTGGGCGAGAACTTCGCGCAAAGTTCTTCGAAGGTTACCGCGCAATCTTCCATTGAGTCATGAAGCGCCCCTGCCGCGACGACTTCCTCGTCGAATCCATGGCGCGACAGAATCGCGGCGACTCCTGCAATGTGGCTCACATAGGGGACCTGTGCGCCCGGGTATTTTCGGTGCTGATCGCGGTGCCACACCGCCGCCGCATCAAGCGCGCGCTTCAGGATCAGGCCCGGTCGTTGCTCTGGTATCATCAAAGTTCTTTACGAATCACGCGCCCAGTCGGCGTTCCCGGCGTCGTGCTTGTCGGAGCTGGCGTCGTCGGACCGGGCGGCACTGCGACACTTGCCGGCGGCCTCGGGGGCCTTGCGATCTGGACTCTGAAATGACCCCTGCCAGGTCCCGGCCCCGCTTCAGGAGCGTCAGCCGTCGGCAAAGGGTCAAGCGCTGCGCTCTCCTCGGGTTGCGTCGCGGCGGGTACGACCGGGGGTGTCGCCGCCACGGGAGGGCTTGCGGCCTGACCCGAACCGGCCGCTTGCCCTGGCGCGCGCGCGTCCGCCATCCACATCCATACGATCCCGCCACCGAGGATCACTGCGGTAAGGGCAGCGCCAAGCAGCACTGGCCATCGAACCGACTTGGACTGGGCCCTCGAACCTGGAGGGTCACTACCGCTCCACACCGACTGCGTGGCCTTCGCGGGGTCGGACCGGTATTCCGAGACTCGCCCAGAGGCGCGAACCGAGGCCGATGATGGCCGCCACGATGCGCTCTGAGGTTGGAGCCCTGCGACGAGCGTGCTCACCCCCGACTTGGTCGTCGCAAGCTCGCGCTCAAGCACGCTGACGAGGTCCGCCTGAAACTCACGTGCGCTCTGAAAGCGTTGCTCCGGATCACGCGCCATTGCGCGGTGCACAAGGAACGCGACCGCAGGCGAAATCCACGGTGCACGAATCTCGAGCGGTGGAGCATCGGTCAGCGCGATTCGGAAAAGCAGGTCATGAACATTCTCACCCTCGAAGGGGACGGTGCCTGACAGCACAGTGTAGGCGCACACGCCCGCGGCGTAGATGTCCGTACGCGCATCGACCTTGTTCGCGAGGCCGCGGGCCTGCTCTGGCGCCATGAAAAGGGGGGTCCCCATGATCGCGCCTGACGAAGTTGCATTTTCGGGAACGGTGGTCCACTTCGACACGCCAAAGTCGAGCAGCTTCGTGTGCGGTTGACCGCTCGCGGTGCGCGAAACGAAAATGTTTGCAGGCTTGAGATCGCGGTGCACGATTCCCGCGTCATGCAGGACGCGCAGACCCTCAAGTAGCTGGTACCAAATCGGCGCAAACTCTGCGAGAGAGAGGCGCTTATTGCCCTCAATCACATCAGAGAGCGAGCTGCCTTCGAGGAACTCCATCACGATGTAGAGGTCACCGTCGGGCAGATCACCCACATCGAGGACTTCGCAAATGTGCGGCGAGGCCAGCTTGCCCGCGACGAGCGCCTCTCGCTCGAATCGGCGCCTCAGCTCGGGTTTGACCGCAGCTTCAGCGTGAAGAACCTTGATCGCGACGCGCCGCCCGATGCGCTCATTCACGCCCTCGTAAACAACGCCCATACCGCCCTCGCCCAAGAGGCGAACAATTCGGTATTTGCCATCGATAACGCGATTTGGCTCGAGAGGCACGGAGCCACTCTAACTTAAACCGGGTGGCGCCGCAGAATACCCACTTGGATGACACGGGCGCCCTGCAGTCCTCACATGGGTGACAGAGACTCACATCGCGCAACGCCATTTCATGTCGTATGGACTTGGAGAACGGATGGCAGCCATGAAGAACCACGCAAGCAATCGCCCTCACGCCCAGCCGGAATTGGGCGCGCACCCTACGCGACATCTGTCGAGCGGTGTGATGCGCGTCGCGCGTCGCGGAGGCAATGGGACTCACGCTGAAATGGTGACCGAGACCCTCGCTTCACGCGACGATCTCGAGCCAGCGCCCATTCGCCCTGAGTGGGTGCTCGAAGGCGAACCTGTCGCACGCGCGCTGAAACTTGCCGGCGCCGCCGACGGCAACCTCAACTGCTCGCTTTGGGATTGCACAAAGGGCAAGTTTCGATGGCACTTTCGAAGCGACGAAATCGTCCACATCCTTGAGGGCGAGGTTCACGTCGTTGACGAAGATACCGGCGTTGAACGGACCCTCCGCACTGGCGACATGGGCTACTTTCCGAAGGGCTCAGTGATGGTCTGGACGGTTGACAATTACGTCAAGAAACTTGCCATTCTTCGCACGCCCGAGTCCGTGACCGAGCGCCTCCTCCGTGCGGTCGGGCTGTAAGGCCCCGCTAAACCCCGCTAAACCCCGGTAAACAAAGCCACGACGGCTATTTCAAGCTCTGCGCAGGGTATGCCGTGCCCACATCGACGTTGCTCGCTGCGTTCGTGGGATCGAAGTTCACGATGAACCCAGACGCATCGGACGACGTGCTCACGCTCCAGCCGCGGTCGAGATTCGTCCCCGTCCCCGCTGGGTTCTCGTAGGTGCGATTGCCGTTCGCATCGAGGTAGAATTTCACGTCGTAATCAACGCCTGCGTCAACGACTCCACCAATGTTGAGTTCAAACTCTCTGTGCTTAAGAACAGGAACGCGAAAGAACCCAACGGTGTGCCCTGTGCCGTGGTCGACAACCCGCATCTCGAACAGCCTGCCCAACGCCTCTTCAGGCAGGTTCCTCACGCGCGCGATCGCAGGTGCGCCCGTGTCCTTCGGTGCGCTCCGTGTGGGGTTGTTGCGCGGCCAAACCTCAAGATCGGTGAAAGACGTGTTGTGCTCGTAGGCCACACTGAAGACCCCGTCATCAGCCGTTCCGAGCGTCGCCGGTGAGTCTGCGAGCGGCTCGACGCGCCAGCTGTGGTCCAGCGGTATTCCCGAGTAGGCACCGTTGAGATCGTGCTCGGCGTAGAAATCGAGTCGGTAAGGCGCCTTGACCTTCGGCACCGCGTTGCGCACCGTGAGATCGAAGTCGGGCGCGTCGACGGGATCAATCACCCCGCGGCACTGGATCACGTTGTCGCTATCAATGACGCGAAACTCAAAGCGTTCCGTGACGTGTGACTTCGCGGCCTTCATACCGAAGTCGAGGTCGTCGTAGTTCGTCGAGCCACGGCCGATCGCAAAGCGTTCGAGATCCGTCACCGCAAAGCACGCCGAAAGGGCCACCGACGAAACCGTAACGGCAAGCGACTTGACATTGTACCTAGGATTGCAATTGGGCGCTCGCATGCCTTCTCCTCAGAACTTTACGTTGACGGTCGCCATGCAACCTTGGGGTCCGCAGCCCACCATCGCAGGTGGCGGCGCACTTTGCTCAGTCTTGTTGCGCGAGAGCAACCACCACACGAACCCACCCGCCGCAACCGCCGAGCCCGAGATAAGGAGAACATCGGTTGCGGTCACCCACTTGCGCGCCCCGGACCGCGCAGCGTTGAGCTCGAAACCTCCTGGGCACATGTTGTTGGGGCATTCCGCTGCGATCGCATTGGTCTTCGATAGCGCGACGATACCCGTAACCGTCCCCGCCGCCACCAAGGCTCCCCCTGCGCCGACAACAACCCAAGGGGCAATCGAAGACTTGGCTGGGTGAGTAGGGTTCTTGACGAAGAGCGGAGATGGCAGCACGTCAACTTTCTTTACTTCATCCGGCTTGAACTGAAACGTGTGCGCTTCCTTGCGACCACCCGCAGCATCGAACTCCCAGTGCACCTCGGGAACCCCGGGAACTCTCGCAGTGATGATGTGGTGCCCCGGACGAACGCTTATCGCGAGCGCATCACCCGCAGTCTTGTACGTATTGGTAACCTTCTCGCCACGAATGGCGACGCGCACGTCGATGATGCTGATCTCGGCTGGCGGGGGTGCTCCGGAGAAACTAAGGCCAAGCTGAACAGCGCTTGTCCGCAGCGTGTGCAAGTCGCGTGTAACTTGATTGCGCTCTGCCTCGCTGATGTCATCAACGTCGCGCAGATACGATGCAAGCGCCTCGATCGCCTCGCCGTCGCGCTCGAGCTTCATCGCGCAGATGCCGAGATTGCCGAGCACCTTGGGCGACTTCGACATATCGTACGCGCGGCGGAATTCGCGATAGGCGTCCTCGACCTTCGCGCCGTCGGGGTCTTCAAGAAACGCAACGCCCGCTCGAAAGTGCTGCTTTGCCTCGTCTGAAATCGCTTGGGCAGCGGCTGCCGTTGGCGCCAGACTAATCGCAACTGCTGCTGCTACCAATACGGCCCGGAGCTTTGCTTGGTGTCGCACCGGCCGACTTATACAGTTTTTTGCGGTTCTTTGGGCGGCTCGGTACGATGGTGAGAGTTACGCCCACATTGGAGCCAACATGAAAGCCCCTGCCCTGTCTTTGCTCACCGCCATCGCCGCGATCACCGCCCTCAGCAGCCTCAGCGGATGCACGCACTACACCAAGGGGCTCGCGCGCGCGGGCATCACCGAGGAACAGTTCGTCATCAACAACGCCGCACTCGCCTACGGCCGGATGCAAAAGAAATTTCCGAAGCTTGACCAAGCGGTCGCGCAAGCAGAAGGCGTACTCATCATCCCGCATCTCGTTAAAGGCGGCCTCTTCATCGGCGCCGAGAGCGGCATCGGCGTCATGCTCCACAAGAAGGAGGGCGGAAAGTTCAGCCCCCCTGCGTTCTTCAACGTGGCGAGCACGAGCGGCGGCCTGCAAGTGGGCTACGCGGATGCATCGGTCGTGATTGTGTTCAAGAAGGGGCAAACGATGCTCCGCGCATTTGAGCACGGCATGTCCATTGGCGGCGACGCAAGCGTCGCACTCGGTACCGGCAGCGCGAACGACACCTCGTACGCACATCGCGCGGTCGTCCAATTCGTCGATTCGAAAGGCGCATTCGCCGGCGTCGCGATTCAGGCTTCGATGATTGCGGCCAAAGAGCGCATGACGCGCGCCTATTACGGGCCTCTCGCATCTGCGAAGGGCGTCCTTCTCGACGGGACGTTCGACAACCAGGGAAGCACCGAAATTCGCAGCCTCCTTGACACCCGTGTACTCCCACAAGTGGCCTCTGCGAAGTAGTTCGCTTGCTTTACCTTCTTCACTTCGTCAAGTTTCTTGGCGTATCGCTCTTTGTGGGCGGCTCGGTGGCGGCCCTTTCCGTCAAGAATGATGACGATGCCTCGCGCCTCAGTTTTCGCGTGATGGCGCCGGGCTTTCTGCTCACGTACGTAGCGGGATTCTTGCTCGTGCGCCTGACCGATCGCTCGCTCCTCGAGACGTGGATTCTCGCGTCGATCGCCACGGGGATTGTTGCGCTTCAAGTGGCGCTGTGGGCATCGAGCAAGCCAGGGCGCCGCGGAGCGGTGGTCAAGCTGGTTGTCCATATGCTACAAGCCGTGACGATGGCGCTCATGGTGTGGAAGCCGAGTCTGTAGGATTCACACGAGCGCAAGCTCGATGCGCCCAAGCTGCACGTCCACCGAGGCAATCCTCACGGCGACGCGCATTCCAAGACGCAGGTCCAATGCATCCGCCGCTATCGTGCCGACCGCGCCGGACGAACGCAGCTGCACAACAGCGCCGAAGGGCTTCAACGCGATCACGTCGCCGTCGTCGCATTCGTCAATGCGCGTCGCGTAAAATTGCGCAAAGAGTGATCGCAACCGTTCACGCTCGGCTTTCGAAGCCACGTACGTGCGCTCGTTGAGATGCAGCGCGATCGTCCCGAGCGCCGATTCGTCGCTCGCAAAGTTACGTTCTCCGCGCAAGTAGCGCTTCACGGCGCGATGCACGACGAGATCCGCGTAGCGACGAATCGGCGAGGTAAAATGCAGGTAGGCGCTCGACGCCAACCCAAAATGGTACGCGGGCTGTGACTGATACCGCGCAGGACCAAGAAGGCGCGAGAGCACTTGATAGAGCGCGGGCGCGACATCGGTACTGCGAAACTGCGCTTCAAACGCGGAGAGACCCAACGGCGTCAGCTGTGCGCCAAAGGCGGGCTCGAACCCAAACTGCCGTGCACTCGCTTCAAGCGCTTGGACACGGTCTGACGTCGGCGCGTCATGCACGCGAAAGAGCGCCGGAACGCCCCGCTCGATGAGCCATTGCGCAACAGCTTCGTTCGCCGCGACCATCAAGCGCTCGATCCACAAATGTGCGCTGGTGCTCTCCTTGCGCGAGACCGAAACGGGTGCTGCCATTTCCTCGTCGAGATGCACGGCGCTCTCCTCGCGATCGATCGCGATGCCCCCGCGCAACGACCGCTGCACGCCAAGACGCGCCGCCACTGTTCGCATGCGAAGGAGCGTGGGGCGCAACTCTGGTGCCACATCGGCAACGTTCCCGTGGTCTAGAAATGAAGTCACCTCATCGTACGAAATGCGAGCGTTCGAACGAATCAGCGCTTCATACAAATCAACTGATGTTACATTTCCAATTGGATCGACACGAAGCTCGCACGTGAGAACACGCCGATCGCGTTCGGGCAACAGGCTCAACGCGTCTTCACTCAGCTGGGGCGGCAACATGGGCAGCACCCGGCCTGCGAGATAGACGCTCGTCCCACGATGACGCGCCTCGACGTCCAAGGGGCTATTGATCGCAACCACACTGTCGACATCGGCGATCGACACGAGCACACGGATCGCACCGCTCT
>CAMBEV010000051.1 GCA_945865595.1 Nannocystis exedens
CATCAGCGATCTGATCACACAAACGGGCCTCATCAATGTCGATTTCGCTGACGTTCGCACCGTGATGGCAGGGCAAGGCCGCGCCCTCATGGGTACCGGTGTTGCTAAAGGGCAAAACCGCGCACGCCAGGCCGCCGAAATGGCCGTTGCGTCTCCGCTCCTTGACGATATTTCTGTCGCGGGTGCGAACGGCGTTCTTATCAACATTGTCGGCGGTCCCGACCTGAAGATGAGTGAAATCCACGAAGCGACCTCGCTCATCCAAGAGCAAGCGAACGAAGACGCGAACGTCATCTTCGGCGCCACGATTGACGAGACGCTCGGCGAGAGCGTCAAGGTCACCGTCATCGCAACGGGCTTCGAAATTGCGGAACAAAACCCGATTCACGAAGTGACGCAACGCTCGCAAGTTGCTCCGCAGCAGCAGCAGCTGCACGCGCACGCGCCAGCATCGCGTCCTTCGTTTATCGCGCCCGCTCCGTCGGTGCGCTCGTACGCCGAGCCCGTCAGGTCGCAGGCGTTCGCGAGTTCACGTCGTCCGACGCAGCCTCAAGACACGCGCGTCGCGCCCACCTCGGTGCGCGTGCCCGCTCGCCCAGCGACCACGTCGGACTTCCCGTCGTTCGACACCGACTGGGACGTCCCCGCGTACCAGCGCAAGCCGCGCTGAATCGCGCAGTCGAGCCTCTACTTGCTTTACCTTCGAGCTCCCATCCTCCCGGTGGGGGCTCTGTCTTTGTGCGCCCAGCATGGGCGCTGTCTTACGGGTGCAAGTCCCGTCGAAAGGAGACCATCTCAATCGAAGCGAAGCGCAACTGCGGGAGGGTGACCGACCGTGGGAAGGAAGCGCGGAGCGAAGCCGCGGGTCGACGAACAGGAAGCGGGTACGAGGCGGCGCCGAGCGCGGCGAGCGAGCAAAGGATCGCGAAGCTGCGATGGTCAAGGCTCAGGCGGCGTAAACCCGACGATCGCGCGGTGAAGGACAGCGTTCTTACCTGGGGAGATCTCGTCTTATGCCTGAAAGGGTAACGCTGCGAAGCAATAGTCAAGCAGTGGAACGAGAGGTCAGCCGAGGTCGTAGTAGCAGCGTTGAAGCCGAACAGGGCTACCCCCGAACGACGGAAGCCTTTGACGATGCGAAGGACCAAACGGCGAGGAGAGCAAAGCGCACGTGAATCTCGGAAACAAAAGGCGCCAGAAGACCAGGCAACTGGAGCTCCCGCTTGAGGGTCGAGGTGAAGCCTCGAGAGTAGAGCGAAGCGGCGAAGCGTGTCCGGCGGCTCACGAAAGCGAAGGCTCGGGAAACGATGGCGAGAATCTCATGATGCTCGTCGTCGAACGCAGCAACGTCGAAGCAGCACTTCGACGGGTAAGGAAAAACAAGGGCAGCCCTGGCATCGACGGAATGACGGTGGAAGAGCTACCGGCGCACCTGGCGCAACACTGGTCGACGCACCGCGAGGCACTGCTCGCGGGCGCGTATCAGCCGAAGCCAGTACGTCGTTGCGCGATTCCGAAAGCGGACGGAGGAACTCGAGAGCTCGGGATTCCAACGGTCGTAGACCGACTCATTCAGCAGTGCATGTTGCAAGTACTGCAACCGCGAATCGACCCAAGCTTCTCTCAGCACAGTCACGGTTTCCGACCTGGAAAGCGAGCGCACGACGCTGTGTGCGCCGCGCAACGTTTCATTCAGGAAGGACGCCGGTGGGTAGTCGATGTGGACCTCGAGAAGTTCTTCGACCGCGTCAACCACGATGTGCTGATGGGCAAGCTCGCAAAACGAATTGCGGACCGTCAGATGTTGGGACTCATCCGTCGCTACCTCGAGGCCGGCATTATGGCGTCGGGAGTGGTGATGGAACGGCAAGAAGGCACGCCGCAAGGTGGACCACTCTCGCCGTTGCTTGCGAACGTGCTCCTCGATGAAGTCGACAAGGAACTTGAGAAACGCGGGCACGCGTTTGCGCGCTATGCCGATGACTGCAACGTTTACGTGCGGTCAAGGCGAGCGGGCGAGCGCGTGATGGAGACGCTTCGGCGTATTTACGGGCATCTCAAGTTGCGAATCAACGAAACGAAGAGCGCGGTTGCACGTCCGTGGGACCGTAAATTTCTTGGCTACAGTTTCTGGTTTGCCAAGGGAGGAGAGGTCAAACTGGACTTCCCCCGATCAAGTGGACAGTCGATCTATGCTGCCCTGCTGATCATGTTCTCGCTCATCCACTCTAATTCAAATTCCATCGGACTGACGTAGCCGATCGCCGAATGCCTCCGAGACGGGTTGTAGAAGCCGTCGATGTAGTCGCCGATCGCGGCTACTGCAGCGCTTCTCGTCCGAAAGTTTTCGTGGTCGATCATCTCGCCCTTGATGGTGGCGAAGAAGCTCTCAGCGACGGCATTGTCCCAACAATCGCCCTTGCGGCTCATGCTCTTCACCGCGCCGATCTTTGTGAGCGCTTCGCCGTAATCGTTGCTGGCGTACACGCTGCCACGGTCCGAGTGGTGCACCAGCCCCGATGCGGGTGTTCTCGCCGATGTCGCCCGATCGAGCGCACTGATTGCAAGGGCCCGATCGTTGTTTGCACTGGCGGCCCAGCCAACGACACGTCGCGAGAACAGATCAACAATCACGGCGAGGTAGAGCCAACTCTCGTGCGTCCAAACGTAGGTCACGTCAGTCACCCAGGCGGTGTTGGGCAGATCGACGTTGAAGTTCCGCTGCAGCACGTTGGGTGCGATCGGATGCGGGTGGTTCGAGTCCGTTGTTCGGCGGAAGCGCCTCTTTCTGCGAGCGACGATTCCCTCTTGGCGCATGAGCCGCTCGACGCGTTTTCTGCCGACGCGTCGCCCCTTCGCGCGCAGCTCACGATGCACGCGAGGACTGCCGTAGTTGCCTCTGCCAGCCTTATGAGCCGCCTTGATCGCGACGACCAACTCCGCGTCCTGCTGCGCCCGCGCTGCGTGGGGACGCCGCTTCCAGGCGTAGTAGCCACTGCGCGACACGCCGAATACGGCGCACTGCGCCTCGACTGGCCACTGCGCCTTCTCTGCATCGATGAGCGCGAAGCTCACGCGTTCTCCTTCGCAAAGAAGGCCGTGGCTTTTTTGAGGATGTCGCGCTCCATCTCCGCCCGTTTCAAGCGCTTTCGAAGATCGATAAGCTCAGCGCGTTCCGCCGTCGTCAGCGCACCCGGCGGACCCTTGCCAGCGTCCGTTTCGGCGCGTCTCACCCACCCACGCAGAGCCGTCTCTGTCAGGTCGAACTGCTTCGTCACCTCCGCGATCGTCTTGCTGCCCGTCGTCACCAGACGAACGGCATCAGCCTTGAACTGTGCGGTGAAATTTCGTCGCTTGCGTCTTGCCATTGGTCACACCTCTTGCGCCTATCACGCTTCCGGGAATGTCCACAAAACCGGGGGAACTCCAAACGACGCGTTGCGAGTAAGGCCCTCGTTACGATGAAAGACCGTGTCCGCGACATCACAAAGCGGAGCGGAGGGCAGAGCCTCACATCGGTCGTCGCGAAGCTGCGTAGCTATCTCGTTGGCTGGAAGAACTACTTTCAGCTCGCCGATACGCCGGGCATCTTTCGTGACCTCGACGCATGGATCCGTCATCGCCTGCGCGCGATTCAACTCAAACAGTGGAAGCGGGGAACGACGATTTATCGCGAGCTTGTGAAACGAGGTCTGTCCTCGCGCACCGCCGCGAAGATCGCTGCGAACGGCCGCCGCTGGTGGAGAAACTCGGGCATGGCGATCAACATCGCACTACCCGTGACGCACTTCGACGCTCTGGGCCTCCCAAGGCTCGCTGCGTAACCTCAACTCGTCGAACCGCCGGATGCGGACCCGCACGTCCGGTGGTGTGGGAGGGGCTGACGGGGCTAATTCCCGCCAGTCCCTACCCGATTGCACCGGGGCTACAGCCGCGGTCCGTCGAGCAGAGGGCGCAAGAATCGGCCGGTATGCGATCGGCGCTCCGCGGCGACGACGTCTGGCGGGCCTGCAACCACTAAGCGTCCGCCCCCGTCGCCCCCTTCGGGTCCGAGATCGATGATCCAATCGGCGCACGCCATGACCTCGAGGTTGTGCTCGACGACGATGATGCTGTTGCCCTGATCACGCAGATCGAAGAGCGCGTCGAGGAGCATCTGGATGTCGCCGAAATGGAGGCCTGTGGTGGGCTCGTCAAGGATGTAAATCGTCTTACCCGTCGCCTTTTTGGACAGTTCGGTCGCGAGCTTCAAACGTTGTGCTTCTCCGCCCGAAAGAGTCGGTGCGCCCTGCCCGAGGGAGATGTAGCCGAGTCCGACGCGGCGCATGGCCTCGAGTTTGTTCGTGAGTTTTGGAAACGCACCGAATATTTCCTGTGCCTTGTCGACGGAAAGCGCGAGTGCGTCCGCAATTGTCAAGCCGCGGTACTTGATTTCGAGCGTATCGCGTCCGTATCGCAGCCCGTTGCACGTGTCGCAGGTCACGAACACGTCGGGCAAGAAGTTCATATCGACTCGAAGGAGGCCTTCGCCCTGGCAGGCTTCGCACCGCCCTCCCTTCACGTTGAACGAGAAGCGGCCCGATTTGTAACCGCGGACGCGCGCTTCAGGCGTCGCGGCGAAGATGTCACGCAGCAAAGTAAAGATGCCCGTGTACGTGGCTGGGTTCGAGCGCGGCGTTCGGCCGATTGGCGCCTGTGAGATCGAGACCACTTTGTCGATGTGTTCGAGACCCGTGATGCGATCGAAGGGTCCCTCGAGGCGAAGACTGCCCAGGGTGTAGCTCTTCGCGGCCGGAAGGAGCGTGTCCATCACGAGGGTCGATTTCCCGCTGCCGGAGACGCCAGACACCACGACGAATAGTCCTAACGGGAACGACGTAGTTACATTTTGCAGATTGTGTGCACATGCCCCGCTGATCGCGATCGTCTGTGTTCCTGGAACCTTGCGGCGTGAAGGGGCAGTGATGCTCTTCGTGCCCGAAAGCCATGGTCCTGTGATCGATGCGGCCGCCGCCATCAGCTCCCGGGGGCTCCCTTGCGCGACGATGTGGCCGCCTGCTTCACCGGCGCCTGGACCCATGTCGACCACATAGTCGGCGGCGAGAATGGCTTCCTTGTCGTGCTCGACCACGATCACCGAGTTACCGAGATCGCGAAGCCGTTTTTGCGAGGCGATCAGGCGTTCATTGTCGCGCGCGTGCAAACCCACCGAAGGCTCGTCGAGCACATAAAGAACCCCGATCAGGCCCGACCCCAGTTGTGTCGCGAGTCTGATCCGCTGGCCCTCGCCGTTTGAGAGCGTGTCGGTTGTGCGGTCGAGGCTGAGGTACTCAAGGCCGACGTCCGCCAGGAAGCCGACGCGCAGGCGAATGGCTTGGAGCAAGGGTTCGCCGACCGGAAGCAGATTTGCAGGAAGGTAAGCTTCTTGAAAGTTCCGCAAGTGATCGAGCATGCGGGTGAGCGGCATCGAGGACAACTCGGCGATATTTCGTTCGCCGATTCGCACCGACAGTGCCTCTTTGCGGAGGCGCGCTCCGCGGCAACTTGCGCATGTACGAATGGCGGAAAAGCGCTCGGCGTCAGGGCGTTCCTCGTCCCCTTCTTCGCCCTCGCTGCCTTCGCCCCGCATTTGCGCTTCGAGGGCAGGAATGACGCCGATGTAGCTTGTCTTGTTACGTTTCGGGTGCGCGACGCCGTGCAGAATCAAGCTGCGGATCGCTTCGTCAAGCGATTGCCACGGAACGTCTGGGTTCACGCCCGTTGCGGAGACCGCGCGCGCGAGCTCTGTCGAATACGCAACCGTAGTACGCCGGCCCCACGCAGCCATGGCGCCGCCTCGCAGCGTGAGTTTCGGATCTGAAACGATGCGCGCGGGGTCGATTACGCGCTCGGAGCCGAGGCCATCGCAGATCGCGCAGGCACCATACGGACTGTTGAAAGAGAACAACCGCGACTCGACGGGCGGTAGCGACACCCCGCACTTCGCGCAGGCAAATCGCTCGCTCAGAAGAAAGGGGTCGCCGCCTTCGCAATCGACCAGGAGCGAACCATCGCCCATCCGGAGCGCGAGTTCGACACTGTCCGAAATCCGCGAAATAATACCGTCCTTGATCACAATGCGATCGATGATGACATCAAGGTCATGCGTTCTGTTTCTCTCGAGAACGATGTCGTCACTGAGATCAACCATCGTCCCATCCACTCGCGCACGCACGAACCCGTCGCAACGCAGTCGCTCGAGTTCCAGGCGGAGCTCTCCCTTCCGTGCGCGGCAGATCGGTGCGATTAACTGCACCTTCGATCCAGGCGTCAGCGTAGCGATGCGGTCGACCATCGCCTGGACGGTTTGGGCTTCGATGGGATCGCCGCAGTTCGGACAGTAAGGAACGCCGGCTCGTGCAAAGAGTAGGCGCAGATAGTCGGCAATTTCCGTGACAGTTCCGATCGTTGACCGTGGAGACTTTCCGAGTGGCTTCTGCTCGATTGCGATCGATGGAGAGAGGCCGTCAATCCGCAGGACCGCGGGCTTCGTCAGGCGCTCGAGAAACTGTCGCGCGTACGTGCTGAGCGATTCGACGTAGCGGCGCTGCCCCTCTGCGTAGATCGTGTCAAACGCGAGCGTGGATTTGCCCGATCCGCTCGGTCCCGTGAACACGACGAGTTTCCCGCGTGGGATGCGCAAAGAAACGTTCTTGAGATTGTGCTCCGTCGCGCCGATGATGACGAGATCGTCCACAGGACAATCGGTAACCCCTTTTCCTCTATCAAGGTTACGCAAAAACGAGAAATGGGCGTGATACGCTCGATCGAACGGAATGCTTAACGTCCGATGTGAGGCCTGCAAGGCGCCGTACCAAGTCGATGAACGACGGGTCCCTGACACAGGGCTCAAGATGCGATGTCCAAGCTGCGGACACTCTTTCGCAGTGTCCGCGTCGGGCGCACCGCCCGCGCAAGCCGTCGACCTTCCCGAGATCGCGCGCTCAAAAAAACCGCCGCCGCTTCCACCTGCGGCCTTCTCCCGCGACTCGGCGGATCTTCCCGGGCGCTTACAGAAGGCGGAAGGTCTTTCTGATTTGCCAATGGTGTTGGGTAGCGGCGCGTCGCTTCCGGCTGTCGCGAGTTCCGATCTGCCAGCCGTCGCCGAGATCTCTTTGCCAACCCTCGTGCAGCCAAGCGTCCCTCCGCCCGCGGGGGGAGCATTCGGCGATATCGACTTGCCGCTTGTTCAAGAAAGTTTACCACCATCGGATCCGCTGAGTCCACCACGTCCACAAGCGCAAGAGCCGGACCCGCCGCGCGTGGATCCATTTGGCGATTTTGGCGAACTTGATTTGCCCACGGGGGACGTGGTTTCGGCGCGTGGCTTAGACATCGACGTGCAAGAGGTGCCTAAGAGAGCATCGGTGGTGCCCACTGATTTTCTTGCGGGTGTCACTCCGGTTCCCCCTCCCTTGGGCGCGGCTGCGCCCAACTTGGCGCCGTCGGGTGGCATGCCCTTTACCGAAGTCGATCTCGGTCTCGACATGACCGCGGGGTCGCACGGTGCAGCCGACGCGCCGGCTCAAGAGCAATCCGAGGGGGTCGCGACGGCGCCCCAGGCGCTCTCACCTGAGGTGGCTTCGGTTCCCTCGGCTGGAGCATCGATCGCCGGCACAGCATCGCCTGCGGCCCCGTGGGTCGCCCCGGCGCCCCGGTCCGCTTGGAAGCCTCGGAGGCCGAAATTAACGAAAACGCGGGTTGCCGTGTTCTGCGTGCTGACGCTCTCAATGGCGGGTGGCGCATCGTTGCAGCTGACGCGGCACGGTGCGTTCGCCTACCTGTTCTTCTCCGACTTGATTCGATCAGGTGAATACCAGCGAGCCGAAGAAGAAGCGATTCGCAACGGAGCCCAGACGCTTGGCGTCGATACGTATGATCAGAGTCGCGCGAACGTCGAGAGCCTCGTGCGCGCCCACGCCGCGTTGTCCCGGGTTGACAGCCTTGCGGCGCTGGCTGCATTCGAAGAATCCGTGATGACTCTGCGGTTCGGGCCTGATCCACGGGAGAGCGGAAGCGGATCTGTCTTGCTCAAAGTGCTGCCTCTCGACCGGGCGATCCCGTATCGGACGGCCGCGCTTGCAGCCGATGCGGGGGCTCACGGTGACATCGAGAAAGCCAGGCGCACACTCGAGACTGCGAAGCGCGAACAATCGGGTGACGCGAAGCGCCGCGGATTCGTAAGGGAACTTGACATTCTTTCGGGCGAGCTCGCGCTTGGCGCACGCGACTACAAAGACGCCCTTGCGTCGTTTACAAAGGCCCACACTGCACGTCCCGATGCGCGCGCGGCGTTCGGTTTGGCGCGCGCGAAATGGGGCGCGGGCGATCGCGATGGATCCATTGCGGCGATCGAAAAGGTGCGCGCGGAGTCCTCTAGACATGTCGGCGCACGCGTCTTGCGCGCGACGATTGCCGAGCATCGCGAGGGCGAAGAGGCCGTCGCCATCGAGCAACTCGCACCTGTCCTTGACGGTCCGCTGCGGGCGTTCGCTGCGCCCCTCGAGCTTGCCGAGGCCTACGCGACGCGTGGCTGGCTTGCGGTCCATCGCGGTGCGCTCCTCGATGCGCGGTCTGCGCTCGACGACGCGCTGAAGCTCAATCCGAGAAGCGTGCGCGCGCTGCGTGGCCAAGGTGAACTGTTCATGCGCGAGGGTCGGTACACCGAGGCCCTCACGCGTTTTGAAACTGCGCTGCAGACAACGTTCACGCCCGACGCCACCGCCGACGTTGCGCGCGCCATGCTCAAGCTTGAACGTTCTCAGGAAGCGAAAAAGAAACTCAGCGATGGCGTCGAAAAGTTTCCGAACCATCCGACGCTCCTCGCTCTGCTCGGTCAGGTCGAGCGCAACCTTGGTAACCTGCCAGCGGCAGAATTGCAGATCCGCGCGGCGGTCGCTGCCGTTGACCCTTCGCGGCGCGATGCCGTGCTCCCATTCGTAACCCTGTCTAGTTACCTTTCCGCACGTGGTCAGGCAAAGGAGGGCCAGGTTGTTCTTGAAGAGGCGCGCGCGAAGCTTCCCGATTCAGCCGCACTCCAGAAAGCATTCGGCGAGGTCGCTGAGGCGCAGGGCGATCTCGAACGCGCGCTTAAGCACTACAAGGCTGCGTTGACGCGAGAAGCCACTGACCACGCTACGCGCTTTCGCACGGAGGTTGTCCTCAGGAACCTGCGCCGCTTCGACGAAGCGAGCCAAGAGCTTGCGAAAATCGAGGCAGCTGACAAGGACTTTCCAGGCCTTTCGGTGGAGCGAGGCCTCCTCTTCGAGGCGAATGGGCAGATTGAGCGTGCCATCGAAGCGTTCAAGGCAGCGCTTGAAAAGGCTCCGAACGATCTCGACCTCCAGTTGCGTGTGGGCAGCGCGTACGTGACCATCGGTCGTGACACCGAGGCTCTCGCAATGCTTGCGAAGGTGCTCGAGCTTCGCCCGCAGAGCGCGGAGGTCAACTATGCGGTGGGTCGCGCGCACATGCTGCGAGGCCGCGCGAGCGAGGCCGATGCGCTCCGCTACCTCAAGCAGGCTGTCGCGCTCGACCCCAACAAGGCCGAGTACCACCTCTACTTCGCTTGGGCTGCCAACGAGGCAACACCACCGCAACTCGGCCTTGCGCGCGAAGAAGTCGACAAGGCTCTCGCCATCGACCAGGGGCTCTGTGAGGGCTACTGGCAGCGCGGCGTGCTCGCGCGCAAGGGCGGTAGCGTCAACGATGCGCTCACCGACTTAAAGCACGCGCTCGAGTTGTGCCCTGCCCGGTACGAGATCTATGGCTCACTTGCGGAGCTTTACGAGGATCGCAACGAGATCCCCGCGGCTCTTGCCGCATGGGCGATCGCGATGCGGGTCGGACACACTAACGCGTTTTGGCATTACCGATATGGCCGCTTGCTTTCCGAGCACGGCAAGGCAGGCGAGGCTGGCGCCCAATTCGAGGCCGCTTCCAAGGGGCTCGAGAACGTGACGCCGAAGCCCGCGTGGTACGTCCAGCTCGAGTTTCACCTGGGCGAGACCTACGCTCGCGCCGGCAAAAAGCAGCAAGCCGTGGCGCATTTTCAGAAGTACCTGGACAACGCGCCTCCGAAGGCACCTGATCGCAAGGCTGCGCAGAAGTACGTCGACCAAGAGTCAAAGTAGCGGCAACATGTTACATTTCGCCAAGGCGTGTCACTAGCGCGTTTGCCATCGCGGCAAATTGTTCAACCGAAAGCGTCTCCCCACGCGCCTGGAGCGAAATGCCAGCTTCAGACGCTGCGGCTTCGAGTGTCTCCACCGCCGCCAGTCGTTTCCATGCGTTGCGAAGCGTCTTGCGCCGCGCTCCAAACGCGCCTCGCACAAGTTGCCTAAAGAGTGGCGTTTCCGCCGCACGCGGGGGCGACAGCTTGTCGAATGACACGACCGCGCTATGCACGTCTGGTGGCGGGTAGAAGCAATGCGGCGATACTTTTGTAACTAGACGCGTATTAAATGCGGCCTGAACGAAAATGGTGAGTGCACCGTATGCCTTGCTGTCAGGCAGCGCGAGCAGCCGGTCCGCAACTTCAAGCTGCACCATGAAGACCGCCCGATCAAACAGGTGCGCATGCTCGACGGCGCGTTGGAGGAGCCTTCCCGTGAGTTGGTAAGGCAAGTTTCCTGCGAGCACCCTAAGGCCGGTGGCGCCTTCGAAGAGAGGGGCAAGGGGCTCTGTCTGCGCGTCGCCTTCGATGACGCGCACTGAGTTAGCAAATTGACTTTCAAGGATCGGAACCAAATCGCGATCACGTTCGACGGCGATCACGTGCCTTGCGCGCTTCGCTAGCGCTGCGGTGAGCGCTCCGGTGCCGGCGCCGAATTCGACAACGCTCGCGTTACCCATCGCGCTGTCTGGCACGCACGCGACCGCGATCGCCTCGAGAATATTGCCGTCGGTTAAAAAGTTCTGACCGAACGATTTCTTCGGCCGCAGGCCACGTTGCTCGAGTAATCCGCGCACGCTCACTTGGATGGTCCCCGCAGGTTCAAGCGTTTTGCGCCGGAGGCAGAGAGCGCTGCGGCATTGCGTCGTTCGGCGGCGCGCACCCTTAAGTGCACGGCGTAGTTGGCTGCTTCGGCCACTGTTCTCGTTTCTCCGGCGGGGTAGGCCTCTCGGCGAGAAAGCGTACGCTCGAATGGCGTGAGCGCCCAAACGATAGCAATGCCGCTGCTTCGCACCCGCCTTACGGCCGATCGAATGACCGCCGACGCTGCGCGGAAAGGACCGAAAACATAAATCGAGCCGACGTGTTTTCGGTTCTTTGCGAGCGTGTCCAGTACCGACGCGATCGTAGCTTCGCTCACGGCGCGCTCACCGTGTTCTAGGGGCGGAGTTTCGATCCCGAATGCCTCGAGGTACTTGCGAAGGCGTGCTTCCGTTTCGGTTGTCGCGATCGGGTCGTGAGCTGCGAAGGGCGCGCGGTCGAGCTGGGCCTCGGCACGAAGTGCGACGCTTTCGACGTCGGCTCGGCTGTTCTGTCGCGTTGTCTCAAGCGGGCGCAAGTGTTCGAAGACGAGCCTAGCGAGCTCAGTCGTGCGAAGGCCGCAGCGGTCTGCGTCGACGCATCGAGATGCCGCAAAGAGGGCCTGCTCGATGGCTTCCGTGTGCTTCGGACCGGCGCCGAGCTCGACCCAGGCGAGTACGCGCGATGCAACAATCGCAAGGCCGACGCGCTCTCCGCGTGCGACGGCGCCGCGGATGCTCTTGGCGAGTTCGTGGACCGTATGGTCAAGCGGTGCGGTTCCTGGGTCGCCAGCCCACAGCTCTACCGATGCGTCGAGCACGTAGAAGGAAGATTGTACCTCTTCTTGCTCGGTTTCGCGCACCAGCAATTTTCCGCGTCGCGCGCTCGCCTTCCATGCAAGTTTGCGCATCGAATCGCCATAGCTGTACTCGCGCAGCTCGCGCACCGAAGAGCTCTCGCCTTTGCGCCGCGACGTGCAACCACTTGGATCGGCGCGCCTCGCCCTTCCGCCAATGGCACTGCGCTGCATCGCGCGCAGTGGAGCAGGTGAGGCTTCGATGCCTACGGGATTGAGGAATAGCAACGGTACTTCGAACAGACCGTCACCGCCCGCGAATGTATCGCGCACTTCAAAGCTGAGACCATGCAGTCCCCAACGGCCGATGCGCCTCGCACAAACGGTGAGCCCCACGCGTGTCGCGGCTTGCGGCTCGAGCAGCACTTCTTGTGCGTCGAGGGTGACATCGAGAAGCGACGAGTGAATGGCGCGCACGTTCACCGCCCGCACCACGTGATTGCTGCGGTTACGAATGTCGGCTTGCAACGTTACGGTTTCATCGACGGCGAGGCGCAACACGCGATCGCGCAACGCCCAGTTCATCTCGAATCCGCTTCCGCGAAGCTCGGTGACCGTGAGCGCAGACTTGGCTCGCGCGAAGGCGATCGTTGTCACGATTGCGGCTCCGAACGCCATCGCGGGGGGCGCGCGCATCAGAACGCCAAATACCAAGAGGGCCGCGCCAGCGAGGCCAACCTGAAACGCGGGAGAGGTTGCGTAGAGTCGCATGGCAAAGCTCGTTAAGCTGCTCCTCGGTAGCTCACCTTCTTGAGTACCTCGCGAATGATATTGTCGCGCGCATCCAGACTGCCCTCGTGTTCACCTGACAGCATCATGCGATGGGCGAGCACTGCGGGTGCCAGTTCGCGGATGTCGTCCGGGGTGACGAACGCCCGCCCACGCAAAAGCGCGTGAGCCTTGGCTGCGTGAATCATCGAAAGCGTGCCGCGCGGGCTGACGCCAAGTACCACTCGGGGATCGCGCCGCGTGGCCGTGCTGATCGCGATGACGTATGAGAGTAACGACTCTTCCACGTGGACGCGTGACGCCATCGACTGCAACTCAAAGACACGCTCGGGGCTTAGGACCGATGCCGCTGTCGGTGCGGATGCCATCGATGCGCCGTGGAGCGTCAGCATGCGCAGCTCTTCCTCGGGGGTTGGGTAGCCCATACGAATTCGGATCAAGAAACGATCAATTTGCGCTTCGGGTAGCGGATACGTGCCCTCGAAGTCGATCGGGTTCTGCGTCGCAAGAACGAAGAACGGCGACGCGAGCACGAAGCGTTCACCGTCGACCGTCACTTGCTTTTCTTGCATGGCTTCGAGCAGCGCGGCCTGTGTTTTTGCTGGCGCTCGGTTGATCTCGTCGGCAAGCACGACGTGCGCAAAAATCGGTCCTGCACGAAATGAGAACGTCCCGTCGCGTGGCGAAAGCACATACGTGCCCGTGATGTCGGATGGCAATAGGTCGGCCGTGAACTGAATCCGCCGCGAGTTGCACCCCAGCACATGGGCAAACGTCTTGACCATTGTGGTTTTGGCAACGCCCGGCACGCCCTCAAGGAGCACGTGTCCCTGCGCCAGCAGTGCCGTCGCAAGCAAATCGATGGTTGCCACCGGGCCTGCGATCACGCGGCCGACCTCCGTTCGAAGTGCGGCGAGCGCTCCGTGTGCGAACGCAAGTTCATTTTCCTTGAGTGCGGCTGACATCGACTACCCGTTCCCCGTGAGTGTCGAGACGAGGCGCTCGACGCGGTTGGTAAGCCTGACGAGTTCGCTCTGCCGCACCGAAGCACGCAGGGGATCACGCAGTGCCTGTTGTTCGATTGCCGTGAGCTCTTCGAGAACATTGGCGAGTTCGACGCGCGTCGGCTCTTCGAGTTCCTCATGGAACAGCGACTGTACAAGTTCGACCAGCCCGGCCTTCAGCTCAAGGAGGACGAGTACGGGTGAAGTGGTGGGCGCCGCAATGATCGCGGCGTGCCCCGCGAGCCCGCCCTGAAGCACTGCGGGGATTCGGCGCGTGTAGCGAGGTCGCGTCCCATTGTACCGCCGGCCGGCGGTGATCAGTACCCACCCGACCGCGAGGGTCGTCAGGAAAAGCGCGACACCATACCGCACCGCGGGTGATAGCCCATGTCGACGCAAGTCAGCCCACATGGCGCGTGCGTGATGCATGAGCTCGTCTGACCGACTGCGTTCACCGAAGTTCCCCATCTGCTGGAATCGCCCTGAGACGAGGAAAAGGCGGCCCTTGCGTGGCCCCCAGTGATCGTCGTCGGTCGCATATCGAACA
>CAMBEV010000052.1 GCA_945865595.1 Nannocystis exedens
GACGGACGCGGCTCTCGACGCGCTGCCTGAAACGCAACGCGTCGTGTTACAATTGCGGCACGTGGAAGGCATGACCTTCGCGCAAATCGCGCAGGTGCTCGGCGTCCCCGAGGGCGCGCTGCGAGTTCGTGCTACGCGTGGTTACGAAAAGCTTCGCACGTTGCTACGAGACGGAGGCAGTGATGCCGGCTGACCTATTTGCCTCTCGCATGCTCGCGGAACTCGCCGAAACCGCGGCTCCTGCGGAGGCTGAGCAAAGTGCAGACGCACGCGACGCCGAAGCGCTGCACGGCGCCCTGCGGAGCCTTGCGCGACACGACCCTTCGGAGAACGCGTCTGCGCAAGTGGTGCACGCGATCATGGCCGACCTTGAGGCTCTACGTGCAAGAAAGAAGGCGGTGCCCGCATGGGTTGCTGCGGCCGGTCTGGTCCTCGCAAGCGCAGCGGCTTCGCTGATTGTGGGTCGCTCCGAATCGTTTGGCCTTGCGCAGGGCATGCACTGCCTGACCGAGATCGCGCTTGCGGGCGCGATGCCGTACATGGCGATCGCGATCGGCATGCGTCTCCTTCGCGCACCACAGTACGGACCGTGGCTCGCTCCCATCGCGGCGGGCGGCGCAATATGTGCGCAGTTTCTGTTACATTTTGGATGCCCAAATGCGCATGGGCTCACCCATCTGCTCGCGTTTCACACGGGCGCCGTGCTGATTGCCGCGGCTCTTGGCGCGAGCAGTGGTGCACGCTTGATGCGTCTCGCCGCGGGTTGAAGTCCGACACACCAGCCAACGCCACATCCCGAACCACGCGGTTCTCTGGTGGTAAACGTCCAGCACTTCCACCGCGTAACGCGCGCCCCGACTCAATTTAGTTCAGCAGCGGTTCTTTGCGCACCGCCGGCATGAGCCCTGCTTCACGGGCTTCTTCGACAATGTCTTCCGCGCGGGCCTCGTCATAGGCGCGCGCGGCTTCTTCGATTTCGCCCTCGGTCGCTGGGCGCACGGAGAGCACCTTAATTGCGTACCAAAGCGTCTTGCCCGCGAGTGGGTGGTTACCGTCGACCACCACTTCGTCTTCGCGTAGCTCGAGCACGCGAAGGTCAACCTCGTCGCCATCTTGGCCTTGCGCGACCAATTCGTCACCGACTTCAACTTCGGTGTCTTCGGGAAGCTCGTCACGGTCGAGCGCGAAGATGAGGTCTTCGTCGTAGAGGCCGTAGCCCTCTTCGGGCGCGAGCACGATTTCTTTCTCTTCGCCGGCTCGCATCCCGACAAGTGCTTTTTCGAGACCAGGCACGAGCATTTCGTAACCGTGCACGTAACGAATTGGCTCGCCCTCGGGAAGCGAGCTGCTGTCGATGACGTCACCGTCTTCGTCAACGAGAGAGAACTCGACCTGCACGTAGGAATTGGGTTGAACGAGAGAGTCAAACATTAGAGATACTCGCATCGTCTCACAGGTCGTCAGGGCCTGCGATGCGACCAGCAACCGCGCTGGCTGCAACGACAAGCGGACTTGCCAAGTACACCTTGCCGGGCCCGCTCCGCCCGGGGAAATTGCGATTCTGTGCGCTGATGGTGACCTGATCAAGTGAGTCGCTCACGCCGGGTCCCGCCTTGATGCATGCGCCACACGACGGGTCGACGAGTTCGGCTCCGGCGCGCATGAAGATGTCGAGGTATCCCTTGGCTTCGGCATAGCGGCGAATGTCTTGCGATCCGAACTGCACGTAGAAGTGTACGTGATCCGCCACTTTTTTGCCGCGATCGAGCGCTTTTTGTAGCACTGCCGCGTACATGTCCATGTCGGCCTTCTTGCCGCCGGTGCACGAGCCACCGTACGCGATATCGACGCGCACATCGTTACCGCCGTTGATCGCTTTGAGCTGTGCGAGCGCGACGCCGTTGCGTGGGTCGCCTGGTGTCGCGACCATCGGTTCGAGGGTTGCGAGATCGATTTCGAACGTGGCCATGTAACGTGCGCCTGCGTCGGCGCGAACGATGCGCGCACGAACGTCGTCAGCGTTCAGACCGCGCTGCTGCACGAGGTAGTCAACCACGAGCGCGTCGGCTTCGATGATGCCGGTGAAGCCACCCGCTTCGACTGCCATGTTGGTCAGTGTGGAGCGCTCATCAAGACTGAGGTGCGCGATGCCGTCGCCGGCGAACTCCATCACCTTGCCGATGCCATCACCGGACTTGAAGAACGGCAAGCTCAAGACATGCAGCATGATGTCTTTTGCGCACACGCCGTCACGCAATTTATTTCGTAACAAGAACTGCGCAGTTTCAGGCACGGTGATGCGAATGTCGCGCGTTTGCCAAGCGGCGGCCATGTCGGTCGAGCCGACGCCGAACGCGAAGCAGCCGAGCGCGCCGGCCATGCAGGTGTGCGAGTCGGTGCCCATGACGAGCTGCCCGGGGAGCGCGATTTCTTCGACGACCTTGTTGTGGCAGATGGCTTCACTGCCCACGAGCTTTCCGTCGCGGTGCACTTCGCCATAGACCTTGATGCCGTGCTTCTCAGCAAATGTATCTTGTACGGTTGCGAGCTTCTTTGCCTGCACGTCGAGGCCCATATCGCGATGGGCCTTGGGCATCACGAGGTCGAGAAACGTGAGGTGATCGCGAAACGCGAAGACGCTCTCGGGTTCGGTGACGCGTGCATCTTTACCTAGTGACGCGGAGAAGATCGCCTCGGCCATGGGAGTCACGTACTCGTGTGAGAAGCGCACGTCGGCGCGGGCGAAGAAGGCGTCGCCGGGTTTAACTGCCAACACGCCCACCGCGCCGGAGGCAGCGTTGACGATGGCATGTGCGGCGAGAATTTTTTCGCACAGGGTCATCGGTCGCGATGCAGTGGTGATCGCGGGCGGTGACGTTTTGCCGGCAAGGCGAGCGCGGTTGTAGGCAAAGAGACCGCCATGCCGAACGATCGACGCGCTGATCGGATCGAGGCCTTTGGTAAACTCGTCGATCGGGATCGACTCGCCCGCCTTGATGCGATCGATGAGGCCGAAGTCGGTGCTCGTGAGCAGGCCGATGTTCTGCGAATTTTGGCGGTAGATTTTTTCGATGCTCTTGGCGATGACGAGCTGCACGCCGGACTTGAGCTCGCTGTAAGGCGCCGTCTCGCGACTTGAGCCGCAGCCCTTTGAGATGCCGCTGACGATGACGCCGAAGCCGCCGTTCTTGATCGCGTCGGGTTTGATATGGCCGCCGCGCAGGCCGATGAGGCAGTAACGCGCAAGAGTCTCGTCGTAGTAGTAGCAAACCCAACCGGGCGTGATTTCGTCGGTCGAGATGTTGTTCACGAGTGGCTCGTCGATCGCCATCGTGAGCGACTGGCCCTCGAGTTGTGCGGAGACCTTCGCCGCATCTTCGGTGAGATAGAGGATGCGCCCTTCGATGCGCACTTCGTTGCGGACCTCGCTCATCAGAAGAGGAATATCATGGTATCCCGCAAAGGCTCGCGACGAGGGTGCACAATCGAAACGAGAGCAGGCGCATTGGGGAAAGCGATTGCGCTGCTCACTCCCACACGGTTGGAACTGCGTACGCGGCCACAAGGGCGTCACGCGTGACGATCGTCATGCCCTCCACGATCGCCTGCGCGACAAGGATGCGGTCGAACGGATCGCGATGGTGCAACGGCAGGGCGCGAACGAGCTCGGCATGGGCAAAACGAATAGGCAGCTCGCCGAAGCCATAGTCACTCACTGCCTCGCCGAACACGCCCGTTACTCGGATCTTCCCCAGCCCTGCCTTGATGACCACTTCCCACGCGCTCGCTGCACTTACCCAGACCTCGTCGGCAGCGCGGATGCGGCGCACGAGCCTTGACGGAAGCTTGGCATCGTCCCACCAGAGGAACGTGTGGGTGTCGAGCAAGAGCTTCACCGCGACGAACCCTCGAAGAGCGCGACGATTTCCTCGGGGAGCGGATCATCGAACCCACGTGCCACCTTGAAGCGGCCCTTACCCTTGCCGGGCACGCGGAGTCGCGCATGGTCTGGCTCGATCGAGACCAGACGCGCCTTCGGCTTTCCCGCCCGCGCCACGATGATGGTTTCACCCGCAGACGCACGCTCGACGAGCTCGGGAAGGTGCGCTTTCGCCTCGGCGATGTTGTAGACCTTGGGCGTGCGAACCATGTTCCTCAAGGTAGCAAGGTGACCATGTTGGTCAAGGCCGAGCAGCGCGTTGCTGTGCTCACCACGAGCTACCCCGAATTCGACGGTGACCCATCGGGGCACTTTGTTCAGGCGGAAGTGCGCGCGTGGGAAGCAGAGAGGGCTGACGTGCGCGTGATCGCGGGACGCGGAAGTGCCTTTGGGTGGCCGGGGTTATCGGCGCGCATTCGCGAACGTCCGTGGCGCGTGTTGTCGGCGCTTGGTTGGGCCATCCGCGCAATGGGCAAGTTGCGCAGGCTCGACATGGATCATGCGATCGCCCATTGGGCGGTGCCTTGTGGGTACCCGATCGCAACCGTGGGGTTGCGTAAACGCGTGACCCTTGAACTCGTGTCGCATGGTGCGGACGTTCGTTTGCTTGTCGCCCTGCCCGCGGTGGTGCGCGAACGTATCGTCAACCAACTTGTCGACCGCGCATCTTGTTGGCGGTTTGTTTCGTCGTCGCTCCTGGAGTCGCTCTGCGCGTCTCTCGCAACGGCGACTGCGTTGAAAGTGAAGCGCATCGCGCGCGTACAAGCTTCGCCGATCGAGATGCCGGAAATGCCGACGCGAGACGTGCGCGATGGGTTCGCGCGGGGGGAGTACGCGGTGTCTGTCGGGCGCTTGATCGCGAGTAAGCAAGTTGACGTCTGCATCGATTGGGCAGCAAAACACGGGGTTCCGTTGGCCGTTGTGGGAGATGGGCCCGAGGAACCAAGTCTGCGTCGTGCCGCCGCGAAGTCGGGCGCACGCGTCGTGTGGCTCGGACGGCTAGCGCGACCCGAGGCGCTAGCGTGGATTCACGATGCGCGGGCACTCGTGGTGGCTTCGCGCGACGAGGGGCTGTCGACCGTCGTGCGCGAGGCGGCGCACTTTGGCACCGAGGTCATCGACCTGTCCCAACAACCAAGGCGTCCGGAGACACCCCAAGCGTAGCCGGAACAGGTTCACAGCGTCGGCAACCCAATTTTTTCGGGGCTACGCAGTGGCATGAATGGCGCACCGGTGCCTTCATGCCTCGATTTCTCTTCCGCTGGTTACTTGTGCTCCTGGCGCTACACGGTGCAAGCGCGCACGCCGCCGTATCCTTTGCGGATGTCGACAGCTGGCTCGATCGTGAGCTCGATCGCGACGACGTGCTCCTCAACAGACCGCACAAGCGGGTCGGGAGGCACACCGCACCCATTGCTTTCAGCATCGCCTCCTTCCTCAAGAGCCACGAGCCCGGTCTGCTATCGGCAGAACCTCAATCAACAGGCTGGGGCTTTGCAGTGACGGTTTCACTCCCGACTTCTCTCGCTGGGCCGCCACGCGAGCGCGCGCCTCCCGCGGCTCCGATCGATCTCCCCAAGGGTCTCGCCAGGCGATGCGTCCAAGCCGCATGGCACGCCGCTGGCGTCGGCAACGACAAGAAGCTTGACAGCATGGCCACGCGCGCTCGGGTATCTGCGGCGCTCCCCGAGGTGCGATTGCGGGCGTCACGCGGCATCGATGCACAAGCGCGCATCGACACCGACTACGACACCGAGCGATTTGCGGATACGTCCAGCACCAACCTTTGGCTCGAAGCACGCCTCACTTGGCGACTCGACCGCGCTGTCTTCGCCGACGAGGAAATTCAGGTCGAGCGGTTGCTCCACGACCGTCGTGAGCTCCGGTTCCGCATCGCCCACAAAGTGCTCGAGGCCGTCTCTCATTGGCTGAGGGCGAAGAGCGCATTAGTTAACTCGCTTGACCATAATGACCGCACCGCGGCGGTGCTCCGCCTGGCTGAAGTCGAAGCTACCCTTGACGCCCTGACAGACGGTTGGTTTGGCGCCGCAAACGCGAACGGCCACCAACATTGACGCACAAGAAGCGAGCCTATATTCCCCGCCCATCATGTTGAGCGAAGCGCGCGAGAAACTAGCTGACCTCCAAAGGCGCCTCATGGCGCTAAGGGGGCATCTTTGACGTCCCGAGACTGAAACGCGAAATTGCGCGTCTGGGCGAGTCCACCCTCGCGCCCGGATTTTGGGATGACGCCAAGCACGCGCAAGCGGTCACCCGAAAGCGCTCGATGCTCGAGCAGCGTGTCGTCTTCGTCGAGAAGCTCGGTGGCGAAATTGAAGACGCCCAGGTGCTGCTCGAACTCGGCGCGTCCGAGAACGACGAAGCGACCCTGGACGAAGTCGAAGCGTCGCTGCCGGCCATTGAGGCGAAGGTCCGGCAGGCTGAGCTCGCGCGCATGCTTTCGGGACCCGTCGATCACTCGAGCGCAATTCTCGCGATTCACCCCGGGTCTGGCGGCGAGGAGGCCAAGGACTGGGCGAAGATGCTCCTCCGAATGTACCAACGCTGGTGCGAGCGTCGGGGGTTCAAAGTTGAGATGCTCGACTTTCAACCGGGCGATAACGCCGGGATCGATGGCGCGACGCTGAGCGTCCAAGGTGAAAACGCGTTTGGTTACTTGCGCGCTGAGAACGGCGTGCACCGCCTCGTGCGCATTTCGCCATTCGACGCCAATGCTCGTCGCCACACTTCGTTTACGGCAGTCGAGGTGACGCCCGACATCGAAGACGAAATCGATATCACGATTAAGGACGAAGACCTCGAGACCACGACCATGCGCGCGAGCGGTGCGGGTGGTCAGAAGGTGAACAAGACCGAGTCGGCAGTGCGCATGAAGCACATCCCGAGTGGCATCGTCGTCGTGTGCCGCGTCGAGCGCTCGCAGCACCAAAATCGCGCGATGGCGCTCAAGATGCTCAAGGCGAAGCTCTACGAGGCCGAGATCAAGCGACAGGAGGAGGCGAACAACGCCTACCAGGCCACCAAAAGCCTCAATGCATGGGGCAGCCAGATTCGGAGTTATGTGCTTGCCCCTTATCGCCTTGTGAAGGACGTCCGCACCGGACACCACACCGGCAATGTTGACGCAGTCCTTGACGGCGAGCTCGACGACTTCATCGAAGCCTACTTGCTCGCAGCTTCGGGCGGCACGCTACGTAAAGGCGGCGCAATCGAAGACGAAGCGGATTAGTACACACTCTTGACCATCGTTTCACCAGCCGAGTAGCCCGATGACCAGCGACGCAAAAGAACCAGCCGCCCATTCAGCCGAACAAGCCATCATCGAGGGTCGCAAGGCCAAGGCTGCTGCTGCGCGCGCAAGCGGCAAGAACCCGTTTGCGAACAACATTAAGCCGAAAAACACGGCCGCGCGCACGCTCGACATTGGTGCGGCGCGCGCGCTTGTTGGCCACACGAAAGTCGACGGCAAGTTCAGCGAGGAAACCGTCAAGAAGGTTACCGCAGGAGCGAGCTACCACGTTCACGGACGCGTCCTTGCGCTTCGTTCGACCGGTGGCCTCACGTTCATTCGGCTGCGCGATCGCACCGGCGAGATCCAGCTGCTCATTAGCGAAGCGGTGATGGGCGCAGAGTACGCAAGCCTCGAAGCACTCGATATCGGCGACATCGTCGACGCCGAAGGACTTCTCACCGCATCAAAGCGCGGCGAGCTCTCGATCGAAACGACCCGCATTGGTCTCGTCACCAAGGCCTATCGCCCGTTGCCTGAAAAGTGGCACGGCCTCACCGACGTCGAGACGCGCTATCGACAACGCTACGTCGATCTCATTGCGAACCCTGAAGTGAGCGACGTGTTTCGCGCGCGCAGCGCGATCGTTCGTGCGCTGCGATCGATCCTCGACGATGTTGGGTTTCTCGAAGTCGAAACGCCCATGCTTCACACGATTATCGGTGGAGCGGCCGCAAAGCCGTTCAACACGCACCACAACGCGCTCGACATGAACCTCTTCATGCGCATCGCACCAGAGCTCTACTTGAAGCGCTTGCTCGTCGGAGGGCTTGAGCGCGTTTACGAGATCGGTCGCTGCTTCCGCAATGAGGGCATCTCGACGCGTCACAATCCCGAGTTCACGATGCTCGAGTTCTACCAGGCGTACGCAACGTACGACGACCTGATGGACTTCACCGAAGTGCTCCTGCGCGGTGTCGACGGAAGGCTTGCGCAGGCGATGCCCGACGCGCACGCAAAATGGATCGCCGCGCGTGCTTATTCGCTCGACGAGGCATTCGTGCGACTCCCGATGGCTGACGGCGTTGCGCAGGCTGGCAAGACCGCACAGATCGCCGACTGGCAGAGTGCCGTGGCAGGCGGTGGAGGCATGGGTCTGGTCGCACTCTTGAAGACGCGCTTCGTCGAACACATGAAAGATTGGTCCAAATCGTCGCCGCGAGCGAAAGCGATCGACTGGGGTAATTTTCGCAAAGGGTTCGACAAGTGCGACAACGACGGAGAACGTCTCTTCTGTTGTTACGAATACCTCGCCGAACCGTTTCTCGTGCAGGACTACCGCACTGCCGACGGTTCGAAATCGCGTCCGGTGTTTGTGAAGGACTATCCGTACGAAACATCACCGCTGGCCCGCAAGAACGACGCCCATCCGGAACTCGTCGATCGGTATGAGCTGTTCATCGACGGACGCGAGCTGTGCAACGCATTCAGCGAGCTCAACGATCCTGAGGACCAGGCCGACCGCTTTCGCGATCAGGTCGACAAGAAATCGCGCGGCGCCGAAGAGACCATGGACTTCGACGCAGATTACATCCGCGCGCTCGAACACGGCATGCCTCCCGCAGCGGGCTTTGGCATGGGCGTCGATCGCCTCACCATGATGCTCACGAACACGCCTTCGATTCGCGACGTTATTCTGTTCCCGCTGTTGCGTCCGGAAGCACGTCCGGAAGCACGTCCGGAAGCGTAAGCGCAGTTCGTACCATTTGGAGTTACCATTGAACGTCCCAGGCCCTATCGCTTACGCTGTGATCGCGGTTGCGCTCGTCGGAGCGCTCGCTTTCATCGTGCGCGGTGGGCACAACATCGTGCACAAGCGGTGGCTTCGCGCACTTGGTAACATTGTTAGTTCTATTTTTGGTCTCGGGCTCGGAGCGATTACCATCTACATCGTTCGCGCTGGAGCCATGCAGTCGCGTGGCTGGTCGATTCGCGATTTCATTACGCGCATCGGCGGGATCGCGACCCTCGGTGGATTCACGGTTGCGCTCGCGATTGCGCTCGCACCGCTCGTGATCAAGCAGCTTGAGCGACTCGGATTCTCTGCGTTCGTCGCCGCCAGGCACGTTCGGTCTGAGAAGAGTGGCTCGCTCACGTTGGTGAGCATCCTCTCAATCATGGGTGTCGCTGTCTCGAGCGGCGTGCTCACCGTAACGACCAGCGTGATGGGCGGCTTCAACGCCGACTTGCAGCGCAAGATCCTCGGAAATAGCGCGCATGTGGTGATCGACCAAACATCGCAGGCTGCCTGGAAGAGCGACGTGGCGATGCTCGATCGCATCCGTGCGGTTCCTGGCGTCGTCGGCGCAACGGCCATGGTGCGCGGCGAAGGGATGCTGTCGAGTCCCACCAACCGCGGCGGTGTCATCGTCAAGGGAGTTGACCCACAGACGATCAAATCGGTAATCGATTTTCCGCGCCTCATCGAAGTCGGCAGCTTCGACTACTTGCTCGACCCCGAGCCACTGCGCAGCCTGCCGGCCGACACCATCATTGGTTACGACCCGAGTGGAGAACCCTGGCGCAAGGGCCCCTCGCTCGGCGGAAACGATGGACTCGATCCGCTGGTGCGCAGCGCTCTCGATGTTCGTCCCCCGCTGCGCCCTGGCATCATCGTCGGTCGCGAGCTTGCGAAGACATTGCACCTGTATCTCGGCGACGAGGTTACGCTTGTGTCACCACTTGGCGAGCTAGGCCCCGCAGGCCTGTTGCCAAAGATGAAGCGCATGCGCGTCGCGGCGATTTTCTATAGCGGTTATTACGAATACGACGTGAGCCACGTCTACGTGACCAACGACATCGCGCGGGACTTCGTCGGCATCGGCGACGAGATTCACGAGATCGAGGTGCGCGCGAAGGACGCCGAGCGTGTCGACGTGATCACGCCCGCGGTCGCCAGCGCGATCGGCAATCCCGAATTGCGCGTGCGCGACTGGCGCGAGATGAACCGCAGCCTCTTTGCCGCGCTCAAGCTCGAACGCGTGGTGATGTTCGCGCTGCTCGTTATCGTCATCGTCGTCTCCGGCTTCTGCATCGTGAGCATCTTGTCCCTCATGGTGACCGAAAAATCGCGAGAGATTGCTCTGCTCAAAGCCATCGGCGCGAAATCGCGCGACATCATGCTCTGCTTCTTCTTCGAGGGCGTGACGATCAGTTTCGTCGGTACGTTCATTGGCCTTTCGGTGGGCCTCGGCATCTGTGCAGGCCTCGCCTTCTTTGGTCTCAGGCCGAATCCGGAGCAAACGTACATCGAGCGCATCCCAGTGGCGTTCAACATTCTTGACTACTTCGGCATCACGGCTTCGGCGATCATCGGCTCGAGCTTTGCCTCGATTTTTCCTGCCATGCGCGCAGCGGCCGTTCAGCCAGTTGATGGTTTGCGCCATGAATAACGAGGTCGCCACGTGACTGAACCGCTCGTCGTCGTTTCGAAGCTTCACAAGGTCTACCAGCACATGGGGCAGCCGCTCGAAGTGCTTCGCGGCATCGATCTCAGCATCGACGCTGGTGAGATGGTCAGCCTGATTGGCAAGTCAGGTGCGGGCAAATCCACCCTCATGCACTGTGTCGGCACGCTAGACGTTCCGACGAAAGGCTCCATCAAGTTCGAAGGAGTCGAACTGACGACACTGTCATCCGCTCAGCTCGCCGAGCGACGCAATCGATCGATCGGGTTCGTCTTTCAGTTTCATCACCTGCTCCCTGAGTTCACCGCGCTCGAGAACGTGATGATGCCTGGGCTCATTCAAGGCATGAACAAGCGCGACAACCTGGCCCGCGCCGAAGCCATTCTAGAGACCGTGGGTCTGCAGCATCGCCTTGACCACCGACCCGGTGAGCTCTCAGGCGGCGAGCAGCAACGCGTGGCTCTCGCGCGGGCACTCGTGCTTGAGCCGAAGCTGCTTCTCGCGGATGAACCGACGGGCAACCTCGATACTGCGACGAGCGACAGCATCCACGAGCTCTTTTTCGACATCAACCGCAAACATGGGACCACGATCGTCATCGTGACGCACAACCCCGCGCTGGCCGAGAGCATGCCGCGCATCATCTCGTTGCGCGACGGCGTCATCGAAAGTGACCGCAAGGGTACCCTCCTCTCATGAGGCTCGCAGCGGCGCTATTTGTAACTGCGACTGCGACTTATTGGACGAGCGCGGCGTCGGCGCAGGAACGCGAACTTTCGCACACGACGCCAGTGTTTCTCGGTACGCATTTTGGCGTTACCGCGGCGGTGACTCTGGGCTCGCTGTTTCTCCCAAAGCCTACAAATTGCAGCTGGTGCGCGCAGAATGGCTTCGACACGAGCGTGCGCTCGGCGCTCGTGTGGCAAGAGCCGAAGGTCGCTCGGACGGCGAGTGACATCACGGTGGGTGTGGCCATTCCCTTGGGCACGCTTGCGTTTGCGCTCATCCCCGCGCTCTCGGGCGACCACAAAGGACAGGCGCTCGAGAACGCAGCGATCGTGGCCAACGCGACGATGACGGCGGTCGTGCTCAACCAGGCGACGAAGGTACTCGCTGGTCGTCAACGACCAGGCTGCGCGCTTTCGTCAACTTCCGGAATCATCGGCAAGGAGTGCAACGTCTCGTTTTACTCGGGCCACACGTCGGCCGCCTTCGCAATGGCCTCATCGGTCACGACGGTGCTCGCGCTGCGAGGCTCACGCGTGGCCCCGTGGGCGGGGATTGGCCTGGGCACCCTAGCGCTGGCCGGAGGCACGTTGCGCATCATGGGCGATGCGCATTGGGCCAGCGATGTGCTCGTGGGGCTCGCTATCGGCACGGCGGCTGGCGTGCTCATGCCGCTGTTGCTTCATCCGCGTGCAGGGGCCGCGTCGACGGTGTCGGGCCTCACGGTGGGTCCGGCGCCGAGCGCGGACGTTGGGTTCAGCATGGGCGGCGTGCTGTAACACGTTTTAAGTGAGCTCGAATGAGCTTGCTTCTGCGACGGAATGACCTTGCCAAGAAGGTGACCTGAAATAGGGTAGAATGCGCGTATGAGTCACCGCGATCGAATTGTGCGAGATCCCGTTGTTTGCGGAGGCGAGCCTGTCATCAAAGGGACGCGGGTCACGCTCCGCACGCTGCTCGCGAGCCTGTCGGATGGCGACTCGATCGATGACATTCTCACCGACTACCCAACCCTGACCGCGGACGATGTGCGCGCAGTGATCGCATTTGCTGCGGATTCGGTCCGGGAAGACCTGCCGGCGCCCAAGGTCGTCGGGTTCTGATGCGCGTTAAGTTGGACGAAAACCTGCCTGTTTCCCTGTCGAGATCCTGACGCAGCTCGGTCACGATGCGGACTCGGTGCAAGAAGAGGGGCTCCAGGGGGCGCCCGATCCCGACGTGTGGGCGGGATCTCAGGAGGCCAAGCGTTTCCTTGTCACCCAGGATCTCGATTTCTCGGACGTGCGCGAATTTGCTCCCGGGACACACTTCGGGATCTTGCTCGTCCGCCTCGCCAATCCAAGCCGGCGGGCTCTCGAGACCTACATCGAGTCCCTCTTCCGAGCAGAGGATGTCGACCGTTGGGCCAGGTGCTTCGTGGTTGCGACGGACACCAAGATTCGAGTGCGGCGGCCTGAGCCGAAGTAGCGTCTTGGTGGGTATGAGCTCCGCGCTTCTTCAGGGCCATCCGATTTCAAATGGGCGGCGTGCTGTAGCCCAGCTCAAAACCAGGCGTGCCAGCCGTCGGCTTCAAGCACGACGTGCATTGTGATCGATATGCGATCACTTTCACCCGTAAACGGCGCGATCTGGTGCATGCGGTAGCTATCGATGATGGCGACTGACCCAACCTCGTAGCGAAGCTCGGCCACTGCCGTCGAGGCATCGGGTTTTGGAAACAAGTCGCCATCGAAAAGACGATCCCACACGCGAAGCGCGCCTCCTTCGGGCGGCCGCTGCAACATCGCAACGCAGGTGAACGCGGGGCGGCGCTCGCCCAAGTGTTCATTTTGTAAGCCTTCGGTATCAAAGTGAACCTCGCCACCGCGCTTCGCAACAAGGCCACCTGCGGGGAACACGTGCACACCCGGACCGCACCACAACGGCCGCGGCTGAACGGCAAAGCGAAGTAAGCGTTGTCCAAAATCGCGCATCGCTTGTTGCATGCCCGGTAGCGTGCGTTCGACCAAGGCGTCCGACGCGGCCGCACGCTCAAAGTAAAGTTCGCCGAGGTCTTCTTCGAGGTGCGTGTACCAGGCGCGACCCAGCGTGAACTGCACGCCACCAAAGTTCGGGATCCAGTCTTCGTGCGCATTTGTAACACTAGATGCCCACAATTGGCATTGCGCAGGCGACAGCACGCCTTGAACAAGCACACCGAGATGCGCGCCTATCGCGTCGAAGAATGAGAAGCGCAAATCGTCAATGCGTGCCGCGTCAATCTCGAGCACTTGGTTGAGCACGGCGTGAACTTACTGCGCATCTTGGCAGCAGCGAAAGCCCGTTTCGTAGTACCGGAAATACGGTTCGTGCGCGTTGTTCGTACCGCGGCACGTCTGCCACGGCTTGGCCCAATGGCCACCCATCATCACGACGGGCCAGCGGTGCTTGCGGCTCGCCTTTACCCACTCTTCGGCGTTGCCGACCATGTCGCGCGGATGTAACCGTTCACGGTTGGGAGGAGCCGCCGCTCGCCCCAACAACCCCCCAGGGCCAGAGCAACGATGCGTAGGGTGACATCGAGGTCGACCCGAACGCGGGTGCGTTTGTGTATTCCATATCGTACTTTGTCGGATCGATTTTGAGCTG
>CAMBEV010000053.1 GCA_945865595.1 Nannocystis exedens
GGCAATGAGCCCGCTAACGCCTGCGAGCCTGGCCTCGTCGAGTACTCCGACGGCCTTTCGTGCACAACGGGCTCCGGCCGCATACGCGAGTGTGCGAAGCCATCGACAGCGACGACTGCGGATGGCGGCGTGACGGACGGCAGCGTCGCGGACGGCGGCGTGACCGGTTGCACCTGGTCGCCTTACAGCAGCGAATGCGTGGCCCCGCTCACTTCGCTCGTCGCGCCTTCAACGGTTGGTGAGAAAGTTGGCGGCGTCTTCAAGACCCAACAGCAACTTGAGTACATCTACGAGAACTACTCGACGCTCGAAGCAGGAGCCAAGCTCTGCAAGCAGTACACAACATCGTACAAGCTGCCAGGCACCTACGTGAAGGTGACCAATCCAAGCAGTAAGTCCGTCACCATTGCCGTCTGGGCCGCTGAGTCCAAGGTGGGTGCACTCGCGAATGCGGATGTGACCCTGGCGGCGTTCCCAGGCGCAACACCCCCAGCCGATCTGACCGCGTGCAGCGCGATTGGTGACTACTGTGCGTACAGCGGTTGTACGGGCGCCCCCACCAGCGCGATTGCGGCGATCGTTTCGAGTTCGACAGGTGGCGCGCCGGTGATCCCGCCGGGCGGGGCCATCAATGTGTACGTGACCATCGACGACTATTACACGCCGCTCACAAGCTACGATTTTGCACTCTTCGTGCAGACGGACATCGTCAAATAAAGTTCCACAACAAAAATCGACCCTTGGCGGACGCCGTGCTCCCTTGCGCGGCGATCTTTTCGTGGTAGGACGCTCACACTATGCGCACGTTTGCCTTTCGTTTCGGCGTTATTTTTGCGGTGTGTACCTCGATGGTCGGCATGGGGGCTTGCGGCGCCGAAGGTGAAAACCTCGAGGACGCGGCCACGACTCCTGACGTAACCGTCGCGGAGACCAGTGTTAAAGACGCACCGCTCGACCGCACGGTGACGGATGGCGGCGATGCGTCGGACGCGAAGCCCGATCAGACTGTCGCGGATGCCGACGCCGCCGAAGCTGACGCGAAGCCAGACGTCGTCGATGCTTCCGACGCCTCCGATGCTTCCGACGCCTCTGATGCCGATGCCGACGCGTGGTCACCCGAGGGCACGCCTTGCACGACGTCCGGCGCAGTCGAGGCGCGTGCGTGCGGCGGTTGCGGCACACAAGAGCGCGTGTGCCTCGACCTCGGCGCGGGCATGAAGTGGCAATCGTGGGGCTCGTGCAAGAACGAGGTCGTCGGCGGCTGCGTGCCGGGCAGCGTCTCGTTTGAAGAGTGCGATCTCTGTGGTCGCCGCCGTAAGGAATGCACAAGCTCCTGCACGTGGATCACCGGCATCTGTGAGAATCAGAATCCGAACGCGTGCGAGCCTGGAGTCGTGGAATGGGTCGAAGCGCTCTCCTGCGACGCCGGCACCGGCCGTACACGCAGCTGCTCGTACCCCCAACTTGATGCGGCAGTTGACGCCGCGCAGACCGGATGCAGCTGGAGCAACTACGCACCGGCTTGCTCGACCGCGCCAACAAGCTTGACGATTCCATCGACGGCTGGCGAGCGCATCGGCCAAAGTGTGACGCTAGCCAGCACCATGCCATACGTGACGTACGCGTCCACGCTGGCCGACGCCGGATGCTCGCAGACCACAAGCACGAGTGCCTCGTACCAAGTGCCGTTCGCCTATGTCGAGCTGCTCAACCCGACTGCGCAAACCGCGAACATCACGGTCTGGGGCACCATGGCAGCCGACTCAGGCCTCTACGACGGCATGCGCATCGTCGCTTACGCGGGGACCCCGAATCCTCCCTCGAATCTCGCGACCTGCCTGAGTCAGGACTCTTGCTCATCGTCGAGCTGCAAACTCGACGCGGGCTTCGGACTCCAAAACGACGCAGGCGTCGCCCTTTACTACTCGCCGAGGGTGACCATCCCACCCAACGGCAAGCTCGTCATCTTGGTGAGCGAAAGCTACAATTACTACGCGTACAACACCTTGCCGATCCTCTGGGTGCGCACCGACTCGTTTACGCCGTAATCTGCGCGGCGTGGCCTCGCCTTCCTCAGCTTCCTCGGATGAGCACACGCTCGAAGGGACGGTCCTTCGGACGACCTTCGAAAATGACGCGACGGGCTTCCGTGTGCTCAAGGTTGAGGTCGAGGGAAAAGCCGAACCGGTCCCTGTGATCGGCGTCTTTCCGAAAGCAACGCCTGGATCGCGCATTCGTGCCTCTGGCGGTTACGAAACTGACGGCCGGCACGGACCGCAATTCCGTGCGCGGGTCGTGACCGAGCTCTCACCCGCTACCCTGGTTGGGCTCGAACGCTACCTCGGCTCGGGCGTCATTCCGGGCGTCGGCGCGAAGTACGCTTCCAAAATCGTTACGCACTTCGGCGACAAAACATTCAAGATTCTTGACGAATCGCCCGAGCGCCTCGCCGAAGTTGTGGGGCTAGGAAAGCGCCGTGCCGAGACGGTCGGGCAGGCGTGGACCGAGCAGCGCGCCATGCGCGATACGATGGTCGTGCTGCAGTCGTACGGCCTGTCGTTTCGGCTCGCTCAGCGCGTCATCAAACGCTACGGAAACCTCGCGGGCAACGTGGTGGCCTCTCACCCTTATCGCCTCGCGATCGAGGTGTCGGGCGTGGGCTTCAAGACCGCCGACCGCATTGCTCAGCAGAGCGGCATTGCGCTCGATTCGCCCGAGCGTGCACAGGCGGGGCTGTTGCAAGTGTTGCGCGATGACCTCGACGCGGGACACACGTATCTCGCGCAGCCGGTTGCGCTTGAGCGCGGACTTGGGTTGCTCGATCTCTCGAGCGACAAGGTCGACCTACTCGAGCGTGCGATGCATGCGTTGCTCGCGGCGGGGCTCATCGATCGCGCGCCACGCGATGGCGAAGTGCTCGTGGCGCTGGCTCACGCCTCGGGCGCGGAAGAACGGCTCGCAAAGCACCTGGCGAGAATCGCGTCGCAAAATGTAACGCAGCGCGGGTCCATTGAGCAGGCCATCGCGACCTTCGAGAAAGAACGAGGCTTCGCGCTCGCGGACGAGCAGCGCAGTGCCGTCGCGATGGCCGCACGAGCCCCAGCCGCGGTGATCACGGGTGGCCCCGGCGTTGGGAAAACGACCATCGTTCGCGCGCTTTTGGCGCTGTTTGCGCGTGCGAAATTACGAATCGGCCTCGCAGCGCCGACCGGTCGGGCGGCCAAGCGCATGAGCGAAGCCACGGGCCACGAAGCCACAACGTTGCATCGTTTGCTCGAGTTTGATCCGCGCACGGGGGCATTCACGCGCAACCAGGGCAACCCGCTTGAGCTGGACGTGCTCGTAGTTGACGAGTCGTCGATGGTTGATTTGTTACTCGCCGAGTCGCTTTTGAGCGCACTCAAGTCGGGGACGCGCTTGTTCTTGGTTGGCGACGTCGATCAACTTCCAAGCGTGGGGCCTGGCGCCGTGCTTCGCGACGTGATCGACTCGCGGGTGATGCCCTGTGCCCGCCTCGGGACGATCTTCCGACAGGCGAGAGAGAGCCTCATCGTGACGAACGCCCACCGGATTAATCGAGGCGAACTCCCGCAATTACCTGCACCGGGTGAGGCTGCAGACTTCTTCATGGTCGAGCGGACCGAAGCCGACCATGCGCGCGCCACGATTCTTGAGTTGGTCTCCAACCGCATTCCGAACCGCTTCGGTTACGATTGCGTGCGCGACATTCAGGTGCTCACGCCGATGAACCGGGGCGCTGCGGGAACGGTCGCGCTGAACGAAGCGTTGCAGGCAGAGTTGAATCCGCGCGGTGGTGGAATCGAGCGCGGCGGTCGCACGTTCCGCGTTGGAGACAAGGTGATGCAGCTTCGCAACGACTACGAACGCGGCGTCTACAATGGCGACGTCGGCTTTGTGGTCGGGGTCCCCCTCCAAGACGAGTCGGGGCTAACGGTCAACTTTGATGACCGTGCCGTCGACCTCGATCGACGCGCCATTGAAGACCTGTCGCTCGCGTACGCGTGTACGGTGCACAAAGCGCAGGGGTCCGAGTATCCTGCCGTCGTGATCCCTTTTCTGACGTCGCACTACATGATGCTCTCGCGCAATCTGCTCTACACAGCGGTCACACGCGGGAAAAAGCTCGTCGTGCTCGTCTGTGACCCTCGAGCGCTCAAGATTGCGCTTGCCGAAGATCGTCGCGACGAACGGCGTACGCGACTTGCGGAGCGGCTCACGAACGCGTTCCATGAGAGGCACCTCGCATGATCGTTCGTTTACTTAAAGGTCTCCTCATTGGTTTGGTCCTCGGCGGCGGCGTCGGGGCGGCGCTTTTCTTTGGGGCTGGCATTTGGCAGATGGGCCCCGCGGTCGCGTACTCCGTAGCCGCTGCGCTCGGCGTTCTCACCGGGCTCTTCGCGGGTAAGCCCATTTGGTCAAGCGACGGAAAGATTGAAGCTGGCCTTAAGGCGTTGGCAGGTGGCCTGATCGCGGCGGGTGTGATGTTTGCGCTGCGGCGGTGGGTGCACATGGCACTTCCAGATTTCCTCGTACCGGCTGGACGTCTTCCCGCGGGGCTTCTTAGCATGACGCACTCCTTGTCTCCGGGGTCAGCGAGCCTCAGCGCGGCCCCACTTGCGGTGTTGCCAGCAATCGCAACTGTTCTTGCGCTATTTTTCGAAATCGACAACACGCCAGCGGGTGAAGGCTCAGCGAGTCCCGCGCGCGCGCGCGTCGCGGCCAAGACTGCCGAAGCGTCCTCGCTTGAAGATGAGTTGGAGGACGAGGCGGCGAGCAATCAGTCGAAGCGCAAGCGCTAATGCCCGCGAGTCGTGTGGCGCTTTACGCGCTCTCGCTGCTCTCGGTCATTTTGGCGGTCCGAAGCGTATTGGGTAAGCCGCTTTCCTATTCGATGGCGTTCGCCCTAGCGGGGGTCTACGCAACATTTCTCGCGCTCGGTGCCTTGCGACCGCGCATGCAGCTTTTTGCCGATGCGTTGGCTTCGGTTGCAAGGGACGAGTGTGCAATCGTTGTGCGGTGCACCGAATCCGACGTGGAACCTTGGCTGCGAGCGCTTTCGCCGAGCGGTCTTGTTGTGACGTTCTCGTTGCTCGAACCTTCGGACAAAACACTCGCAAGGGTTCGTGATTCGGCTCATGGCGTCATCCCACGCATCGAGCAAGCATCGGTGCGCGCCCTGCGTACGCAACCCAAGGAAGTCAATCTGGTTGACATTACGAGCAAGTGGCACACGCCGTGGTTTGGGCGTGCGCTGCGAGAGAAGAACCTTCTGTGGGTCGTGCCGCGGACGGAGGTCGCCTCGAGTCACGCGCGACTTGGCGTCGCCCCAAGGGATATCGTCGCCGTGAGTGGCGCGCCAAACGCGAAGGTGATTGAGCGATGGTGCGAAGAGGTCGCTGAGGCTCGCGTGACGGCTGTTGCGCTTGGTTAAACCTTCACTGCACCACGGGTAACACCACCACGAAGCGAGCGCCCGCGGTGTATGCCCCGTCGAGTTCGATCGTCCCAAACGCGGCTTCAACGAGGCCTCGGCATACGGCGAGTCCGAGGCCCGTGCCCGAGCCTGTGGGTTTCGACGATGCAAAGGGTTCGAAGAGAGTGCGCTGCATCTCTTTGGCTACGCCGGTACCGTTGTCGACCACCACAAACGTGACGCGATCATCGGCCCAAGTCGCGGAAATTTCGACACGCGGCTCGCCAACTTGCCCAGCCCCGTCGATCGCGTTGAGCACAAGGTTGAGGAGCACTTGCGTCAGGCGGTGCGAAGACATGGCGACGAGCGGGTTGTCCGCTTCGATAGTGATCACGAAGTGAACGAGTTTGCTTGTGCGCTGCATCTTTGCGAGTGCCACCACTTGCTCGGCCACCGCGCGAACGCTCGACCCTTCGTGTTTGCTATCCGGCGCGCTGCTCGCCTCAGGCCTTGCGAAGTCGAGTAGGTCACGCAGCACAGCGTGGATGCGGTTCGTTTCTCCCCGCATGCGCGTGAGAAAGTCTCGTCGCTCTTTGTCGTCGAGGTCACCGTCGAGCATCAGGTCCTGCATGCCGATGAGCGCGGTGAGTGGATTGCCGACTTCGTGCGCGAGACCGGCGGCGAGCCGTCCAACGCTTGCCAGTCGCTCGCTTCGCACCACTTGCTCTTGAGCGCTTGTGAGACTTTCAGTCGTTCTCCGGAGTTCGGTGATCTTGTCGCGCAATGCGTCTTCATCGCGAACGAGCGTCTTGGCCATCTTCTCGATCGAGTCGGCGAGGCCAATGGTCTCTCGCGAGCCCATGCGCGGAGCCACGATGCGGCGCGCGCCGCTCGCAATTCTGTCAGCAAACCTGACTAGGTGGTCAAGCGGGTGAACAATAAGGCGCGTGATGGCGATATAAAGAAGCGTGAGCAACATCAGCGCGAAGAGGCCAGAGTAGAGCAGGGCTGGTGCGGCAATCGACCTCGGGTCAACGCCTGGCAATCGTGTCCGCACGGTGAAGGGTCGACCGCTCGCAGACACGTGAAGGTCCCGCCCTTCGGCTGCCGGATCCCCGGCGCACATGTTGTCCGCGAGCGAGCAAATGCGCGTGACTGACCCGGTGATCAATTTGCTGGGATCGCTCGCGTAGAGAAATCCCACAGCGGCAGTCTCCGCCACGAGCCGCGCGGCTTCCTCACGGTTCTTGTGCTCGCGCGCACTTGTGACGCTTGCGACCGCAAACGCGAGGGGCAAAAAGGCGAGGAGCAGGAGGCCGACAACCGTGCCGAGAATGAGCGCGCGCAGCCCTGTGCCTTTGGGCTCTCGTGGGCGCAGCGATTCGAATGCGACGCGAGTCTCTTCCAACGAGGAAGAAGTCTATCACGCCCCAGTGACGAACTTGGCTGCGCAAAATGTAACCCATGCGGCGACGTATGCGAGCGCATAGGTGTAGAGGAGGACGAACGCGGGCCAACGCAAGCTGCGCGTCTCTCTGCGAATGGCGGCCACCGTGCTCACGCATTGGCACGCGATTACGAAGAACGCCAAGAGCGCGAAGACTGTGGGCGCCCCGTACGCCGGCTTTCCGTCCCGCCCCTTCGCGTTGCGCAACTGTTCGGCGAGCGTGTCTGTATGCGCGTCGGCGTCTTCCACTCCGAGGATGACGCCCATGGTGCCCACCATCAATTCACGGGCTCCGAACGAACCGATGAGGCCTACGTTGATGCGCCAGTCGAACCCCACGGGCGCGGTAACAGGCTCCAGCGCGCGACCCACCGATGCTGCGATGCTGCGCTCGATGGGCTTGCCGGCCGTCGCCCCAGGCGCAGGCACCTTGAGCAAGACCCAGAGTGCGATCGAAGCGACGAGGATGGTGGTGCCAACGTCTCGAAGAAAGTGCTTCGCCGCGCGCGCAGCTTGTCGCCCTACGACCGATGGTTGGGGAACGCGGTAGGCAGGCATCTCGAGCACGAGCGGTAGCGACTTGCGATGACGTAGCAGTCTGCCAATGACGACAGATGCAACCATGCTGGTTACAATTGAGGCGGCGTACAATCCCATGAAAAGCAGCGCCCGCTCAAAGGCGCTCCAGTGGCCGAAGAACGCACCGATGAGCAGGCTGTACGTGGGAAGGCGCGCAGAGCACGTCATCAGCGGAACGACCAAGATCACAAGCAGCCGTTCCTTGGGATCGCGCAAAATACGCGTCGCCCCAATCGCAGGAACCGCGCACGCGTTGCCCATGAGTAGCGGCACAAACGCGCGTCCGCTAAGCCCAAAAACACGGAGCAAACGATCCACGAGATACGCGCCACGCGCCAGGTAGCCCGTCTCGTCGAGGATTTCGAGTGCGACTGTCAGCAGTACAATTTGTGGCAGAAATGAGAGCACCGTACCCACGCCACCGAGGAGCGCGTCCTCAAAGAACGAAGCGACGAGCGCGTTTGAAATGCGCGCCCTGATAACTCTTCCGACGGCTGCGAACCCTGTGTCGATCACCGCCTTCGCCGGATCGGCAACCAAGAAGACCGCCGCGAACAGACATGACATCAACGCAACGAACACGACCGGGCCGAGCGCGGGATGGAGCAGCGCGCGATCGAGTCGCGTCGTGAGGGCACGATTCCGAGAGGGTGCACTCTTCTCTGGCAGCGCCCGCTGCGCGAGCTCTCGTGGGTTGAGCCGCGAGGCGGAGTCACGCTTGGCCGTGCGCGCGGCCGGAAGCACCCGTATGACTGCGTCTCTGCACTTTGGATCGCGCGCAGAAACCGCGACGCAAGGAACGTCAAGTTCCTTTTCTATGAGTTGCGCGTCGGGGATACGGCCATCGAGCAAATCGATCTGCGTCAGCACCAAGACGAGCGGCACCTCGAAGGCGAGCAATTCTTTCGTTAGTTCGAGGCCCATCTCGAGCTGAGTGGCGTCGAGCACTTGGACGATCGCGGCGCCGGGCTCGCGCTTGAGGCCGCCCAAAAACTTACGCGCGATGCCCTCGTCGGATTCGCGATCCTGCGAGCCGAGCGTATAGACCCCAGGCAAGTCGAAAATCTTGCGGGTGTTTCCGCTAAGGAGGACGACCTCGCCCTCGAGAATATCGACCGTTACGCCAGGAAAGTTACCTACCTTGGTGTTCCCATTCGTCAAGAGGTTGTACAATGTGCTCTTGCCGGCGTTGGGTCTGCCGACAAGGACAAATCGAGGGTGCTCCTCGCGGGGCAATGCGTCCAAAGGGTAACGGCTCATGGTGCGATGACCGCGAGTTCACCTGAAACTTGGGCGGCAGCAGATCTGCCCAATGCGACTTCAACCCCGCACTCTGTGCGTAAGTGAAGCGGACCGCCGAGCAGGGCGCGTCGCAGAAGCAGAACGGTTTCACCTTCGCGTATTCCGAGCACGCGAAGCTGCGTGGATAGTTCGGTTTCGTTCGGAAGGTTGACGATGCGCAGTCCCTCACCACTCTGCAGCTCGAGCAGAGTGAGCCGCTGGCCCGAGTTGCGGTGCGCCGTCATGGGACGCGAATGCCAAATGCGTGTTCGATGGCCTTGGCGACCCCACCGCCCGCCTCAGACGTTTCGTCGAGGGTGTCAGTGGCGGCGTTTTTCACTTCGGGAGGCGCGTGGCCCATCGCAAACGAGCGGCCTGCGACGTGAAACATGGGGAGGTCGTTGAGCCAGTCGCCAACGCATACGGTCTCGGCGAGCGTGCACCCGCTGTGTTCGGCGAGCCACCGCAACGCGGTGCCTTTGTTACCCCCGGCCGCACGCGCGACGAGACCCCACTGATCGAGTTTGCGAATGGGGAATGCGGCCACTTGGACGGTCTCGCGCGCTTCAGCGTGGATCGCGTGAACGACGGCGTGGATCTGCTCGCTTGAGCCGACGCAAACGATGGCCGTGGGCCCGGAAGGCAAGTCCCAGACGTCGTGTTCATGGATCGCTTCGGTATGCACGAGATCATGCGACCACGTGCTGAGGTAGGTGAGGTAATCGTGACCGGCGCTGTCATGCACGATGCGATCGCTCGCGAAGACAAATGTAGCCGGTCGAGATGCATTTACCGCAGCGCGTAGGCGATGAGCGCCCGTGCCGGTAAGCCCATGGTGGACAAGCGTTGCGTTGTCGTGCACACGAACGATGTGGCTGCCGTCAGCGCAGCCTACCGGACCGTCGATGCGCGCCGCGATCGCCGAAGGTCTCGTGCCCGAGTAAAGACGACCCGTGACGATGGAAATCGTGACGCCTGCGCGTTTCGCTTCGCGAAGGGCACGCAGGTCACGCGGATGAGGATTGCCTTGGTGATCGAGGAGGGTGCCGTCGAGGTCGACCGCCAGCAGCTTGGGCTTGCCCGGCCGAGGCGGCACTAGCTTGCGCTTGGGTAAACGGAGACTTTGCGCTGCGTGCGCGAGCGCCACTCGTACTTGACGTGGCCGGGGATCAACGCGAACAACGTGAAGTCCGACCCGAGACCGACATTTTTGCCGGGGTGGATCGTGGAGCCGACCTGGCGAACCAGGATGCTGCCCGCGGTAACTGCTTCTCCGCCGTAAACTTTGATACCGCGCTTTTGCGAGTTTGAGTCGCGCCCGTTGCGGGTGCTGCCTGCGCCTTTTTTGTGAGCCATGACTGTGTGCCCCTCTCAGCCCGTGATTCCGGTGATTTCGAGCGCGGTGAACGGTTGACGATGCCCGTTCTTCCGGCGGTAGTTCTTCCGGCGACGGAACTTGAAGACGATGATCTTCTTGGCACGGTCTTGGGCCACAATCCGGGCTTCGACCTTGGCGCCGCCTACGAGTGGCGTGCCGATCTTAATGGCATCGCCGCCTATCATGAGGACTTCGTTGAAAGCGACCGCGTCGCCCACGTTGCCCAGAAGCTTCTCGACGCGAAGCTTGTCGCCCTGAGCGACTCGATATTGCTTTCCGCCTGTTGAAAATACCGCGTACATTGAGACGTCCCTCTTGGTGAGCCGCGCGGTGAATCACCGAATCGGCGGGGTGTTCCCACCCGGTAGCCGGGCAAGGGACGGGCAGTATAGGCAGATCGCGCCGAAAGTAAAGCCCCGTTACGCAGGCACGCGGGCCTACTCGCCGCCTACTCGACAGGCAGGCAGTTGTAGTTGACCTGCCACGAGCTGACCGTCGGCGTCGCGGTCGCCGTCGTCAGGGTGACATTCACCTTAAGCACCGGGTTCGCGGCTGCGGCCGAACCGAGGACCGTACCGAGCGATTTCGGACAGCCGACCCCTCCACTGATCAGGCAGATCGCAGGATCAACGAGGACAGGGTTGGCAGGACGGGCAGCAGTGACAGGGGTCGTGAAGGTTCCCGCTCCGGCATCGTTCAGAGAGGGTGCAGTGCTCACCGAGAACAGCACCTCACTCGCGTTGGGGAGAGTTGTGCTGTACGCGAACTGATTCCACCGCGGACGCGACCCTTCGGCGCAGGTCGCCACGTAGGTGTAACTGCTGCTTATCGGGGGCGGCACCGTGTAGGTGACGCATGAGTTGGTTGTCGCGTGCACGAAGCTGTAGTTGTTGCAGGCGTTGCCTTCGGCGAGTTGCGTGTACGCAGCGACGCCGCCGTTGTTTGCCGTCAGGGCGCTGGGCAAGGTCGTCGCCGGCGGGTTAACCATCACCGTTCGGTTGCCCGTGTTGAAGTCGCTGGTGTTTTGGCAAACAATGCCGGGACTCGCGCCAGTTGCGCCTTTGAGGACGTCAACATTGATACAGGTGTTGCTCTTGATCGGTTTCAAAGACAGGTCGATCAAGCACCCTTCCGGTGGCGCCGGATCGACGTTCTGGCAAACCGTGGGCTGCGGCGGCGAGGGCGGGCCGGCTACGGGCGGGTTTCCTGAGTAACCCATCACCGCCAATTTACCGGTCGCTGGCGAGTCGGCGTTTCCCCGATTGCAAACGGGAATGTGTGCGTAACCCAATGCGTCCTGGCAGCCCAACCCCACCGTGTAGTCGGCCGTTGCGGGTTTCGTGCAGGCGGCACTGGCCGCTGCGTCGATCGATGCGACGCAGCTGCTCGTCGCGCTTGAGCAGCAGTAATCGTAACTGCACGTGTTCAGATCACCGGGCGGCGACCCCTGGCTGCACGTCGCAGCGCTTGCTGCGACCTTCGAACTAGGAAACGTCCAAAGGTCATCGACGTTCCCTTGAACGATCACGGGCCCCAGTAGGCCGGCGTCGACATCGACTCCGATGCAATACGGGTTGCACGGATTGGTGGCGCACCCGCCCAACAACGCTGACGGATCGGAGGCTGTCACTGCCATCAGCGAGAGGCCACCACCGCCACCACCGCACGCGCTCCACTCGCCGCCCACGCAACGCTGCGTCCCGCTGAAACAGTTGACGACGCTCCCGATGCGACCCGTCTCAACATGGCACGCGGCGGTTGTCCCCTCAGCGGTACAGGGCCCGCTGCGGACACCAGCGGTTCCGGCCCCGTCGACCGGATAGCCCATTGTGCCGAGCTCAGGCGGACGGTGCGTGCAGCCGCCGACGACGAACCACACGGCTGTCATCGCGCTCAATTCGCCTGGGGATGGGCAGAATCCGTGTTGCGGGGTCATGAGGCACTCCAAACGTCGGGTGCACGCCTTCACTGAACGGCTTGCCAGAGCACTTGCTTGAGGCGATTTATTCGATTTCCCGCCGGTTGCGACACAGGTTCGTAGGTCGCGCTTGTGCTTTGCGGACCGGTCAAGGCCGGGTACAACCCGCCGCATGACGTTGCACCCCTTCCAAGGCAAGCTCAAAGGCACGTTTACTGCTCTCGTCACGCCATTTGTGCAAAGTGGCGCGATTGACTGGCCCGCGTTCGACAAGCTCCTTGAAGGTCAAGTGGCTGGACGGGTGGAGGGCGTCGTTCCGTGCGGAACCACGGGTGAGAGTCCGACGCTTTCGCATGAAGAGCACATCGAGGTCGTCAAGCGGACCGTCAAGACGATTAACAAACGCACGCTTGTCATCGCGGGCTGCGGATCAAATTCGACGCGTGAAGCGATCGAGATGTCGAAGGCGTCAGAAGCCGCCGGCGCAGACGCGCTCATGGTCGTGGTCCCGTACTACAACAAGCCCACCCAAGAGGGCCTCTTTCAGCACTTTGTTCAAGTCGCGCGGGCTGTGAAATTGCCTATCGTGATTTACAACATTCCAGGTCGAACCGGCATGGATCTCCTATCCGATACGCTCGCGCGCATTTGTGAGGCAGCGCCCAATGTCGTGGCAACCAAAGAGGCGACAGGCAATGTGATGCGCGCTCAAAAGCTGACGTCGATGCTGGGCGACAGGCTGACGATTCTCTCGGGTGACGATGCGCTTACACTGCCGATGATCACGGTCGGTGGAAGCGGCGTGATTTCGGTGACCTCGAACCTCCTTCCACTCGAGGTGAGTGAGACGACGCGTCTTGGCCTCGCGGGCAAGCTCGACGAGGCGCGCAAGGCGCACTTGCGGTTGTTCCCCATGCATGAAGCGATGTTCGTCGAGGCAAACCCGGGGCCAGTAAAGGCGCTTCTGGCGGAAGCGGGCACCATGCTGAACACCGTGCGCTTGCCGCTGGTGCCAGTGACCGAAGCGACGCGGGCGCATCTCGTCAAGACACTTGAACAATTTCGCGCAGGGGCACGCTAGGCATGCGGTATGCCGTCATCGGCGCAAGTGGGCGCATGGGCCGTGCGATCGTGCGCCTTGGGAGCGCGCGAGTGGGCGTGACGCTTGTCGCGGCAGTAGGCGCAGACGAACTTGGTCAAGACGCTGGACTTCTTGCCGGCGTCGGACCGCTCGGCGTGGCGGTAGAGCGCTCGCTCGACGCGATCGTGCGCGCGAAGCCCGACGTCGTGATCGATTTTGCAACGCCGGCAGCGACGCTTGAGGCGGCCCCGATCTTGGCGGCGGCGGGTATCCGCATTGTGTCCGGAACGACGGGTCTCGGTGACGAGCATAAGCGCTCGCTCGCCGATGCGGCACGGCAAGTCGCGGTCCTGTGGGAGCCCAACATGAGCATGGGCGTGCATGTCCTCGGGCGCCTGGTCGAGCAGGCGGTTCGCGCCCTGGGGCCCGCGTATGACATCGAAATCGTCGAGACGCACCATCGCATGAAGGTCGACGCGCCAGGGGGGACAGCGATGTTGCTCGCGCAGAAGGCCAAGGCCGCGCGCGCTGGCGCAACGGACTTCGTTTACGGCCGCGAGGGCAAGCCGGGTGCGCGCAAGGCGTCCGAAATTGCGGTGCTTGCGCTGCGTGGTGGCGACGTGATCGGCGACCACACGGTGCACTTGATGGGCGTCGGCGAGAGACTCGAACTCACGCACCGTGCGACGCACCGTGACGTTTTTGCAGACGGCGCGCTAAGAGCTGCGGAATGGTTGGCGACGAAGCCGGCGGGGACCTACGCGCTGAGCGACATCCTCGGCTGAGGGCAACGCCGCATGCGCATCACGGGAGGTTCTCTGCGTTCTCGGCGGCTTGTGGCACCACCAGGTACGCAAACGCGGCCCACGACCGATCGCG
>CAMBEV010000054.1 GCA_945865595.1 Nannocystis exedens
GACACCTGTCGGATCAGGCCCAGTCCGCCAGCCGTTTGTGAACCGCACGAACGCAATTGCTGAGAATCGGTGCTTCGAGAATGACCCTCACCTCGATCCTCTCCCATGGGGAGAGGGAGCCCGACAGCCACGTCTTCATGCCTCGCGAAGACAATGGGCCCAATGGTCAGCGCCCCACTGGGAGCGCATGAACAATGGGCAGCCTCATGCGTCAGAGGTTAGTTTAGAACTTGGTCGCTTGGCACCAGCAGTGCGCTCGTCTGTGCCGCTAGTGACACGAATAACGTTCCGTCGACGCCCACAGTGTAGCTCGCTCGCTGTGGGTCAAGAACATTGACCAGTGTCGTGCCCGACGCCGCGGTGACCGCCATTGTGGTGCCGTCCGATCGCGTCTCGCTCGCCTTGTTTGCGTTGGTATTCATGACGACCAGTGCGTAGCTCGCGCCGGCGTCGCCACCTGTGCGTTCGAAGGCGAAGATGCCAGCGTCGGCCTCAGCATTCGTATGGTAACTTGACCATCTTACGCGCGTGTCACCGCGCCTGAGAGCCACGTAGCTCTTTCGCAACTTGGCGAGCTTCGCGAGGTGCATGAAGGTGTCGCCGCCGGTTGCAAATTGCTTGTCCCAGAGAATTTCGCGGTTGGCTGGGTCGTTGCCACCGGAGAAATCTTGTTCTGTTCCGTAGTACACGCACGGGATGCCCTCTTCGGTGAAGATGAGCGTCAGCGCGTTGCGAAGCGCGTGCGTATCGCCTTTGGCTTCGTAGAGGAACCGCGCGACGTCGTGATTGTCTAGAAAGTTGACGAGTGCTTTCTGGGGCGCAATACCGATGCCGTTTTCTTGCGCGACCGTGCCGTAGAGTGTGCCGCGCCGGGTCCACAAATCGGCGATCTGTTGCGTGCCACGTTGCTTGGTCGCATCGTGTGCGTACTCAAAGACGTCGCGCACGGCGTTGTAGTGCTGCGAGAAGTAAAAGACGCTGTCGAGCTCGCCAGGGACGGTGTAGCTGCCGAGCAGTTCGTCGCGCCCATCGAACGCTTCGCCGAACAGGAGGAACTTGTTCTTGCCTTGGGCGGCGAGCCTCGTGCGCAGCGCCTTACTGAAGACCTGCCAAAACTCATGCTCAACATGCTTGACGGTATCGAGCCGTAGCCCATCAAAATCGACCTCTTCGACCCACTTGACGTAGACGTCAACCAAGGTTGCGCGCACCTCAGGCACCTCAGTCGCCACGTCTTTGAGGCCGCCTGGGAAGTCGCCGAGCAGACGTTGCGCATCGTCCTCGTAGTTCAAGACGCGACCAAATCCGTGGTACGCCTCGCCCCGGCCCATGACGCCGGGCTTCGGCGGAACGCGGTTGATCTCGGGCGCGTTGAGGAACACGATCGGTGCGCGTCCTGCGATGCCAAGCGAGGTCGACGCTTGCACGCCGCGAGCGTCCCAGTCGGGATCGTACTCGGTGCTGCGCGACACAGGCGACGTCGAACCGGTACCGCCGAAGTAGATATCGGGCGTGCCGTTCATGTTCATGTCATAGAAGAAGACCTGGCCCATGTGGTTGACGACCACATCGAGCACGACCTTCATGTTGCGCGCGTGCGCAGCCTTCACGAGCGAGCGCAGTTGCGCCAGATCGCCGAAGTGCGGGTTCACCTCGGTGAGGTCTTGCGCCCAGTAGCCGTGGTACGCATCGACGTCCGCGTCGGTTTCAACATTCTTGACGATCGGCGAGATCCACACGGTCGTGATGCCGAGCGCCTCGAGATAATCGAGGTGGTCGGCCATGCCCTTCCAGTCGCCGCCTTGGTAGCGTGCGAGCTTGCCTGGCTTCACGCGGTAGTCGTTGTTGACGTCACCGTTGGCAAAGCGATCGACCAGCGCTTGGTAGATCACTTCGTCGCGCCAGTCGTCGACGTGGGTCGCAAGCACTGGTTTTTGGCCGTCTTCAGGGATGGATACGCAAGACGCGACGCCGCTCGCCGACGCGAGGGCGAGAAGTGTAACAATTGAAGATACGAAGTTGCGCATGGTCAATTACGGGTACGAGCTGAAGTTGAACCACCACTCAGCGCCCACGCCGAGGAAATGCTCGACGCGGCGTGAGGCGAATACGTCGTCTTGTGGGTAGAGTGAGCGCGCCCCGTCGCTGCGTGCCGTCACGTTGTAGATCAGGCGAAACTGCGGGCGCTTAAACGTGCCGCGGCCGGCCGGCGAAAAGAATGGAATGACGCCACCTTTGATGATCGACGCGGTGAGCGGACCACCGCGGGTGACATCGAGAAACGCATGGCGCCGCAATTGGTAACTGCCCTCGAGGGCGATGCCCCAATGATCCGTGAAGAACAAATGAGGGCGAGCGACGATGGCACCCTCGTCATATTTGTAGAGCGAAGTTTCAGTGGGACTCGCATCGCGAAACCACCGCAGGTAGGCCGCGAGTGGTAAAGTGACTGGACCAAGCTCGACGTTGGTCGCGAGCGCCACTTGTGTTTCGGCTGCGCCTGCCGTTGTGCGATCGAACGCGAAGGTGGGCGGAACCGCGAGCGGATCGTAGGCTGCGACCCCTCGTGCGTGTCTCACGAAGAGCGAGGCATACGTGTCGCGTTTGCCCGTGTAAAATGTAACTTGTCCGCCTACAAGAACGCCCCAGTCGCTGGGCAACGGCTTGTCTTGTTGAATGGTCGTGTCGCGAAATGCGCCCGCCGGAAGCTGGTGCGCTTCGGCGTACCCGATGAACTTGAGGCCGCCGGTGTCGCTTCCGAAGATGGGCCGGCCTGCGTTGCCGCGGACCTGATGCGTCACCTTGAATGTTTCGATCGTGCGCGGACGGTCAAGTACCGTGACGTTCGTCGATGTGACACCAAAAGGGATCGGCGACTGGATTTGCTGCATCTGAAACCCATCGTCGAGCCGTTGCATACCGGCGTGCAGCGCGAGTGTCGTGTCGCTCTGGCCGTGGTCGATGCGATAGGTGCCGCCCGCGCCCATGGTGTTCTGGTTGTCGAGCGGCCACCAGTTGAGCAGGTAGATGTCGTCGCCGCGGTACATGCGCGAGCCAGCCCACAGCGACCAGTTTTTCGCGTTGGCTTGGGCGTAGAGGTTGCGCACGCCAATGCGCTGATCGACCGAGCCGCTAAAGTGAAAAAATGGCGCAAAGAGCGCGAGCGACGTCACGACGCGGGTATGAAAGCCACTTGACCAATCGTCCTCGCGCCGCAGCTCGAACTCGGTGTAGCTCTCTTCGTCGATACGCGGACCGTGACTGACAATGTTGCTCGGCCTGCCGGTGCCGCCACGCAGATCGCTGGCGACGTTGACGCGACCATACGAGCCGAACTCGAAGCGCCCTTGGCTTGCGGGTGAGCCCGGTTCTGCGAGGCGGATCTCGGGCCGGCCAGCCTGCGGGTTCGCGGGCGGTTCTGCTGCAAGCGCTGACTCTGCGAGAAGCAAGAGACCGAGAACGTTCAAGGGGCGCATAGACGAGGTCACCCTGCGTACACCGCTGCGGAGCGCGCTGCGAGCGTGATCGCCATCTTGCGCACGTGCGCGAGGTCGCTAAGGTAGCTGGCTGCACAAATGCGTCGATCAAGCCTCCTGCCGCACATTCTGCTTCTGCTCGTCGTGCTGGTGTTCGTTCTTCACGCGGCCTTTACGTCGCTCGCCGTTGTCGACGACGCGTACATTGCGTTTCGGTACTCGTCGAACCTCGCGCATGGGCGCGGGCTCACCTTCAACCCAGGGCAACGCGTTGAAGGCTACACCTGTTTTCTGTGGGTCGTTCTTGGCGCCATGTTCGAGCGGGTTGGAGCGGCTCCCGCAGTCGCCTTACCGGTGCTCGGAGTCGGTCTAGGGGCAGCAACGATCGTCCTCGTCGTGCGATCGCTTCGGCGCCTTCGTGAGTCGGAGGGCTTCTCTGTCGGAGCATGGGCTGGGATCCCCTCCGCCGTCTTTCTCGCGGCAACCCCTTCGCTCGCCTACTACTCAGGCAGTGGGCTGGAAACGGCCTTGTTCTGCTGCATGACGGCCGGGCTAGCGGCCTCCCTGTTTGAGATGCGTCCAGCGCGCCTCGTGCTCTTCGCCGTGCTGGCCTTTCTGACGCGTCCTGAAGGGGCAGCCATCGGCGCAATCGCGCTGCTCCTCGGATTACTGAGAGCCGAGCCTCGCACGCGACACACGTGGGTGCGTTGCATCGCCGTTTTTGGGCTGGCGGGCATTGCGTACGCGGGCTTCAAGTGGTCCTACTTTCACGCACTGTTGCCGAACACCTTCGCCGCCAAACCCGCGGACCACCACGCGGCTCTTGCATACGTTGGCTGGGGCCTCCTGGATTCGGCGCCAGTGCTGCTGCTCAGCGCGATTTTTGCCTACCGCGAACGCGAGCGCGCGCCGCACGCTACGTGGGCGTTTGTCCTTTCTGGCTTCGCCGTGGTCGTTGTTCTTGCGGAAGGCAGCGACTGGATGGCGGGGTATCGTTTTCTTTTGCCTGCTCTCACGATTGCCTCCTTCGGCATCGATGCCCTGATGTTTGCGACGCTTCGAGGCAGCACGCGCGTGCGGGTTGCCATCGGAGGATTGTCGGTCTTCGCGGCCGGGTTCTTTCTGTACTGGTCATCCAAAGATACGAAGTCGATGCACGACTTGTCGGAGACCGTGAGGCACTACGACAAGTATCGCGACAGGATGGTGGAGAGCATGTGGGAAGGCGGCGTGCGTTCGATTGGCACGCTCGATATCGGTCGCATCACCCACGTGGAACCAGAGCTCCGCGTTCTCGATTTGGGGGGTCTCACCGATCAGGAGATCGCTGCCGGTCGTGGAGGCTACCAATCGAAGGAGCCACCGCCCGAACTGCTCGAAAGGAAGAGGCCGAACGCCTTCCTATTCGCAGCAAAAGAGATGCCGACGATGGATGGGTCCGGGCGCCCGACGGTTAGTGCCTTCCACTATCGGGTTGAGCGGTACGTCTCCGAACTGCCATGGTTCCGGCAGCGCTACTATTTACGCGAGGCGCTTCCCGTCAGGGCCGACTACGTCCTGCTCTGGTATGCGCCGATCCCGCAATAACGGCGATCGCTTCTCAGGAAAAATCGGTCTGAATGCCCTCGGCCCGGACCCCGCCATCCTGTCTAGGGCTCGTGATAAATCGGCGTGCGCTTGCCGAGGAACGTGCTGATGCGCGCTTCGTCGGTGGCGGCAAGATCGATGAAGCGAATGCCCATGCCCGGTGGCTCGCTCAGGCTGTCTCGGTACTTGCGCACCCAGCGCACTTCGCCACGAACCCACAATGGCTCGCGCGAATCGGGCAGCGTGAGCGAGACGTCGACGAGCGTGCCGAGTGGGTGAGCTTGGTGGGTCGCGACGAACACACCGCTCTCGGAGAGATTCTCTACGAGGCCGGTATAGAAGTTTGACTCACTGTGAAGGGTGACGGCGAGCTCAACTTCGTAACGATCGCTGGTACGAAGTTCGGAGCCCTCTGGAGTCGGGCTCGGAACAGGCGTCTTAATGACCGGAAGTGAAGAGGTAAACTCACCTGACGGCATTGCGCCCGGCGCACGTGAAGGTCTCGGCTTATTCGGCGTTAGACCGCCTTCGGGAAGCCATGCAGAACGGGAGCGTGCGGCTCGCGGAATTTGCGCAAGCAGCTCGAAGCGTCGTTGGCTCTCGGCGTCCTCGAACAGATAGCGTGAAGCCCGGCATACGTCGGCGTAGGCCGTGGCAAGCGCTGTCCACGCGCGGCGCAGCCACGGACTCCAGTCTTGGTGCTCGAAGGTGATGGGCGCATTTTCGCGAAGCGCGCGAGCAAGGACGCGCGCCTTCGCGCTGTCGTCGAGCCGGTAGTGTCGCCGATCGTTGGCGAGAAGGATGTCGTACGCGGAGTACGCATCGGCGAGCTTCTCGAGGTCGCTGACCAGGTTGAGTGTCTCAGGATTCTTCATGCGGTCGAGCAACGCGATGACCCCGCGCTCGGCGTCCAGGTGGTAGTCGAGTACCCGCAGCATCTTGGCGCGCAGCTTCATCGCGTCCTCAACCAGGTCCTCGATGTGCTCCGCAGTCTCTTCGCGCCGTCGGCTCAAAATGTAGAGCACCGCACGGGCAGCGGGCGCGAGAATTTGAAGGGAGCGCGGGTCGAAGGCTCCCGACTCGGCAAACTTCGCAAGCGCGAGTTTCGCATCGGTGCGGTCGATCGTCTCGGCAACCACGAGCGCTGCGAGTGCGACGCTTCGTGCGTCGTAAGGCAGAGGCAAGACGGCGTGCTCCGGATAGGTCTCCAGCTGCGCGCGAATTTCTTCGAACGGGTTGCCCGTCGGTTTTGCGTACGACACCTCAGGTGTTTGCGCGCTCAGCTTAATGGCCATGGCATGTCCTATCGTTCGTCAAAGGTGAACGGCACGGGTCGCGCCCGCCTTAAGCAGCTTCAGGCTTCGCCCAGCAATTGGCTCATCGACGCCTCATCTGCGGGCGTGAACGGGTACGTCTCAAACTCGTCGCTCGAAACCCACCGAAAATCGTTCACCATGCGCTTTTCGAGCGCTTCGCTCTTAAGTTCGCAGCTGTAAAGAAACAGGTCGACCCCGTAGCGGTCGTAAGGATGGTTGACGAACGAGATGAGCTGCCCAACCTTCACCGACACTCCGAGCCGATGCTCAAACTCTCTTTGTAGCGCAGTTTGATCGGTTTCACCCTGCTCGACGCGCCCACCTGGAAACTCCCAGAGTAAGGGGAGCATCGCGGAAGCGCGACGTTGGGTGATTAAGTAGCGCCCATCGCGCTCGATGACGGCGGCGACCACGCGAATGGTGCGGCGGCTGACAGGCGCCTCCATCTTAAACCTCAGGTGTTGACGGTGATGCGGAAGAGCTGCTGCCCCATAAGCAGGACGTCGCCCGTGTGAAGCTCGAGTTCGCTGTCGATGCGAACGAATGTTCCGTTCGAACTGCCGAGGTCGGTCAGGTACAGCTGATCGCCTTCGGTGCCGATGCGGCAGTGTAAACCCGACACGTAACCGTCTTCGGGGAAGAGCACTTCGCCGCGTTCTCGTCCGAGGTGCATGCCAGTTGCGGGCACGAGGAATGCGTTGCCCACTTGCTCACGGCCAATCACCAGGACAAGGCGCCCGATCGCATCGTGGCGAGGGGATCCAAATCGTTCGACGCCATCGGCGGTAGGCGGTTCAGACTTGAGTGATTCGAAGCGCACGATCTCTTGGCCGATGCGGAATGTCGTTCCGTCGTTCAGTTCAACCGGAACGTCGCGTTCAAGCTTGCGATAGATGCCGTTGAGCGATTTTTCATCGCGGATGAACGCCCGCCCGCCTGCCTGAATCGACAGCGTCGCGTGATGAGGAGAAAGGTAACTGTCGCCCGAGAAAATGGCGCCCGTCTCGCGCCCGATGGACGTTTCAGGGCTGCTCACTTGGAACGTGCCTGCATCGCTTCCGTCAGCGCGCAGAGCGGTGAGCGAGACGGTTGCAAGGGCCGGTGCCATGTCTTGCGGCGACGCGATGGAGGTCTTGGCTGCGGGCTGCCGTGGGGCCGAGATTCCCTGCAGTCGGTAGCCGCAAGCGCCGCAGAAAAGATTACTCGCCGTGTTGTCGTGACCGCACTGCGGACATGAAACGTTTGTGGCGGCCGCTGGAGGCGGAGCCGACGGGGCATGCGCGGGTCGCGTCGTAGGGGGCTCGCTTTTTGCGACTCCCGCGCCTGCCGCGCCTGCCGCGCCTGCCGCGCCTGTCGCGCCCGTGCCAGCAGCAGGGACAAACTGCGGAGGCGGGTCGGTCGCCGCGGTATCAAATCCACCCGCCGCTTGACTCACCGCCCTGATGCCGTGGGGCGGCGTTTGGGGGGAAAAAGGCTTGGGCGAAATATCGCGTGGCAGCTCCGATCCGCAACCAAGGCAGAATTTGTAATGGTCTTGGTTCTCTTTCGCGCACTTGTGGCAAGTAATCACCGCATCGCCTCCGGCAAGGGGACGAGGGTATCGAGGGACGCGCACATGAGCAATGTGAGATGCACATGACCGCTTCTGCTTGCTGCTTTGGCCGCCCTTCGTCTATCCCTTTCGCCTTCCCGAGGAGGAACGCCCATGCCAGTTGCACAATTTCCAGAAATCAATGTTGCTGGGACCGGCCAGCTTTACGCCCGCTTGCGCACCTCGATGGGCGTGATGATCGTCCGGCTCGAAGAGACGCGAGCGCCCAAAACCGTCAAGAATTTTGTCGGTCTTGCCACCGGCACGCAGGCGTACATCGACCCACGCACCCGTGAAGAGAAAAAAGGCGTGCCCTATTACGACGGCACGATTTTTCATCGTGTAATTCCCGAGTTCATGATCCAAGCGGGCGATCCACTTGGCGCGGGAACAGGAGGCCCTGGTTACAAATTTGAGGACGAGTTTCACCCAGAGCTTCGCCATGTCGGCACGGGCGTCCTGTCGATGGCGAACGCAGGTCCTGGCACGAACGGCTCACAGTTTTTCATCACCGAGGGCCCAACGCCGCATCTTGACCGTCGCCACTCGGTGTTCGGCACCGTGGTCACCGGCGCTGATCTCGTTGGAAAAATCGCGCGTGTGCCACGCGGCCGTGGCGACAAGCCAAACACGGACGTGGTCATCGAAGCGGTTGAAGTCTTCCGCAGCGAGACGCTTCCCTCCGCGTGAGAAGCCGATCTAGCCGTCGCTGCCCACGCCGTGGTGCACATGGAAGAGGTGGGTCGGGTCGTACTTGCGCTTGATGCTGAGAAGCTTTGAGTAGTTGGAACCCCAGAACTCCTCTTTCCAGTGCGCCTCGGCATAATGACCCTCGTTGACATACGAGCCGCCTCCGGGGGTCGCAGCTTTGAGCAAGCGCATGGCGGCATCGACGGCGTCGCACTGTTGGCGGGCGAGGGCCATGTCGGGTTCGTGGCCGGCAACGCCGACGTGCTTGTTCTGGACCCAGTCCGCCATCGTGGCGAATCCCGCATTCGCAAACACGGCGGGGTTCAGGGAGGTCTCGTGGTCGCGCGATGCAGCTTCAGCATGCTCGCCCGCGAGAGCCTTGTTGGTCTGAAAAAGGATCAGACTCGTGCGGGAGGCGTTAAAAAATGCGTCAGCGAGAACCTTCGCACTGTCGCCTTGCATCGCCGCCATGGGCACCCCTCGTCCTTGGTAGCCGCCCCAATACGCAGACACCTCGACCGCGTTGCCCGCCCACCAGAAGTAACCCGCGGGGGCCCCTTCACGAGCATCGCGAACCACGCCCTTGTTCGTGTCTGGGTTCCACTTGTCCTTGAAGGGGATGACTCTGAAGTGAGCGTCGACAGTAAACTCGCTTGACCTTGCCCGCAGAGGCTCGAGCAGTGGAGCCCACACGCGCTCGGCCTCGGCAACCGTCAAGTCGAGGAACGATGTGCCCAACTCGAGCGTGTTCTTGCCCTTGAGAAACGTGACGCCCTCGCCCCAACTCGGATTGCTGAGGGCACCCGCGACCAATTCCACGTAGCGGCCGATCAACTCGCGGTAGCCCGCATCGGTGGCCGCTGTGATCGAACCGTGCAACCAGCCGTCGGTGGCAGGCATGGGGTGGGTGAGCAGCGTCATGCGACTGACGACGCCAAACGTGCCACCCCCACCGCCGCGCAGCGCCCAGAAGAGGTCAGCGTTCTGATAGTGGTTCACGATCTTGATGTTTCCGTCTGCGGTGATGACTTCCATTTCCAAGACCCCGCCGGCGCCGCTACCGAACCGCTTGGAATAGGATCCGAATCCGCCACCCAGCGCGAAACCTCCACATGCCCCCACGCTCGTGCAGCCGCCCCCTTGCACGTAACGGCCGGCCTTCGTCGCGGCCTGATAGGCCTCGAGCCAGCGATTGCCGGCCTGAACGGAGAGTGCCTGGACGCCCTTCACCGATTCCGATGCCCCCACCGGTCGGAAATCTTCATGCACAGTGACGGCGCGCATATTGTGCGTCCACACGAGCAGCGAATCGGGCGCGCACGACCGACCGAAGTAGTCGTGTCCTGTACCTTTGACGACCAAGCGGACGCTGTGCTCGCGCGCAAAATTGACTGCGGCAACGATGTCTTCGCTGCTCTCGGCGGCGACGGCGTAGGGGCTCGCCACTGAGTTCCAAGCGCCGAACACCCCCGTTGACTGTGTGGCGCCCGCTTGCTCCTCGAGATACCAAGGATTGCTCAGTTCCTTTGGGATGGAGGCGCCCGTGATCCCGCTCCATGGCGATACCGGTTGGATCAAACGCCCGCCGACCTGGTCCTTCAGCAGGTCCCACTGCCGTCTGCCGGGCCAGGCGCCGACGCGCCTCACCGACGCGGGTCCACGCGAACCCGCGCAACCTGCAGCAGCGAGCGCCAAGGTGCCGCCGATGACCGACCGCCGAGACGTGTTTTTTTTGACCATGTTAGCGAGGCCCTCGAGTGATCGGTTGCTTCCGTGCCGGCGGTGCCACGATCGGTGCTGCCGGCCGCATTTCTGAAATGTAACGATCAACGCTCACTTTGCGCGCTCTTCGCAACGCTGCGAGTACGCGGGCCCTCGTCGCAGGCGGCAGCCCGCGCGCACGCGTGATCGAGCCGATCGCCATGTCCAGGTCGTGGAGCTCGCCAAGGCGCTTCTGAAAGGTAGCGGCTGGCTTCGCGAGCGCGGCGAGATCGATCGGCAGCGCGGGTTGCATCATCTCGGCTGCGTAACGGAGGCCCTTGTACGCAATTCGCAACGCGTGCAGTCCGGCTGTGTCGGCCACAGGCGTGTCTCGCAGGCCTTCCACGCGCTTTTGTGCCCGGTGCGTTTCTTTGCGTGCGAAGGTCGACAGGTCACCGTCGTGACTCGGCTTGACCGGGAGCTTCACCAGTGCCCGCAAAAGTTCGCGGCTCTCTTCGAGTGCGCCCGAGTGAAGCAACTGGACTGCTCCGCGGCGCAGCATTCTTTCGCGAGCGCGTCTCGCCGCCTTCCACGCCGTGAACGCGGGGTCGCGCACCTTGAGCTTCGCGAGGGTCTCGTGCAGCACCTCTTCGTCGCGTAGTAAACTTGTGGAACGATGCAGGCGCGTGAAGCCGTCGCGCGCAGCGTTCGCATAGAACCGACCGTAGGGCGCGCGTGCCAACTTGAGCAGTACGCGCAGTTTGCGAATGGTTACGCGCAGGTCGTGTATCGCCTCGTCGTCCGGTTGTCGGGCGTGCACACGCGGCAAGACGATCGTCAGCTCGTGGTCGAGCATTTGAAACTGGGTTCGAAAAAAGTCGCTGAGGATCATACGCTGAGCCGCACCAGAACTTCGGGTTTGTAGCCGAGAAGCGCGGAGCAAACACGGCGCGCCGCCAGGCGAAGCGCTTCGGCAACGGCAGCTTCCGTGATCGACGTGTGGCCAATTGACGCAAGTGCAAGCGTGGCCTCGTGCGACACAGCTTCACGCAGCTCGCCAGCAAGGTCGTCAACAGCGACGCCGCGCAGGTCGATCTCGATGGGGCCACAGATGCCGCGGTTGCCATCGATGCGCGCGCTCATGACGATGAGGCCGCCGCGTGCGAGTTGTTCGCGTTCGCGAAGCACGGCGTCGGGCACCTCGCGTGTTCCCAAAAAGTAACGCTTGCCCGCGCTCACCGCGCTGCGTTCGACCTCAATATCAATCGTGTCGGCGACTGCAGTCACCTCGGCGACGTCCCCGTTCTCGAGCACGGCAACGTTGTCTACGCCCATGTCCTGTGCGACCTCGGCGTGGCGTCGCAAGTGGTGCAGAGTCCCGTGGAGCGGAATAAATGCGCGGGGTCGAACGAGAGCGAGCATGCGCTGTTGCTCGGGCCGGCTTGCGTGGCCACTCACGTGCACCCCGCGGTCGGTGAGCCAGGTGTGTACCAAAATCTGGCGACGCAGGAATTGGTTAAGAATGTTGAACACTTCGGGCTCGTTGCCCGGAATGATGCGCGCCGACATCACGACCGCGTCGTCCTGGTCGAGCTTGAGCAGCGGGTAGTCATCACGCGCGAGGCGAGAGAGCGCCGCATTCGCTTCGGCCTGTGTGCCGCTGGCGATCGCCAGGACGCGGTTCTTGTCGATCGCGTTCGCCCGCTCGTTCGGCAACACGAGTGAGCTCGGCCACTTCAGGTACCCAGTGTCGCGTCCTACGCGTGCATGCTTTTGCAAACTCCGCCCAAAAAGAAACAAGTTTCGATCTGTTTTGAGCGCGATGTCGCCGAGCATTTTGAGACGATGCACGTTGGAGGCAAACTGCGCGACGATGACCGCGCCCTTCGTGCTCCTGACGATGGGTTCGAGTGCTTGACCCACAAGTGCTTCGCTGCCGACCGGCACGAGCGTGTCAACGTTGGTTGAGTCGCTCATTAAGAGTGCAACGCCTTCATCTCCGAGCTCGGAGAGTCGCGCTTCATCGAAATGTTCTTCGTCGGGTGGCGTTTCGTCGAACTTGAAGTCGCCGGTGTGAATGACCGTGCCAATCTTGGTGCGAATGGCGAGTGCCGTCGCGTCGGCGATCGAGTGCGTGACGCGAATCGGCTCCACGTCAAAAGGCCCCACCTTGATACGCTCACGAGGGACGACGGTGTGGAGGCGGGCGTACTCGAGGGCCTCGTGTTCCTCGGCGCGCTGTCGTACGAGACCAAGCGTGTAGGCCGTGCCCCAGATGGGTACGTCGAACGAGCGCAAAAAGTAGGGAAGCGCGCCGATGTGATCTTCGTGACCGTGCGTGAGGAAGACGCCCACGACGTGAAGCGAACGCAGCGCATCAAATTTGGGGCAAACGATGTCGACGCCGAGCCCGCGGTTATCGAACGAAATGCCGCAGTCGACGACGAGGGCCTCGCCGTCTTGCACGATCGCAAGGCAATTCATGCCGATTTCGCCGAGGCCGCCGAGTGGTAAGATACGGATCTGCGCCACGACACATCGCTACAGGTGCTGGAGCGCACGTTCAAGCGATCTGGCTCCGGTTGACACAAGGAACCCCCTTCCCTCTGCCGCGGTTCGGTCGTATCTGGGGCAGGCAGCATGGGCACTCTCGACGACAAGCGCTTCCTCTTCGTCACAGGCAAAGGTGGCGTGGGAAAATCCACGGTTTGCGCCGCGCAAGCACTCGCGCTCGCGAGCCACGGAAAGCGCGTACTCGTGGTGATGTGCAACGCCAAAGAGCGGCTCTCGGCCATGCTTGGCTCGCAGCCGGTGGGCGCTGACGTTGTGCCCGTCTCCAATAACGTTTGGGCGGTCAACATCAATCCCGATCAGGCGCTTGACGAATTTGCCGTGATCGTCCTGAAAAGTCGGACGATCGCGAAGACGATCGATAGCAAGTACGTGCGCGGCTTCTTGCGCGCGGTGCCCGGCATGCATGAGTGGGCGATGCTCGGCAAGGCCTGGTGGCACACCACCGAAAAATTGTCCTCTGGCAGTTACAAATACGATTGCGTGATCTTCGACGCGCCTGCAACGGGTCATGGGCTCGACATGCTGCGCGTGCCACAGGTGATCAGCGAGGTTGCGCCGCCGGGACTCTTGCGCCGTTTTGCCGACGACGCGCTTGGGCTCTTTCGCGACACGAAGCGCAGTGCCGTTGTGCTCGTTACGTTGCCCGAAGAGATGCCGACGCAAGAAACGATCGAGCTCGCGCACGCGCTTACGAACGAGCTGAAGATGCCCATCGGTCGCGTGATCATCAACTGCGTTCTGCCGCCGCTCTTCACGAAAGAGGAGCGTGAAGCACTGGGTTTGCTCGTGATGACGGACAGCACAAGCCCAGGCGAGGTGGCGATCGAGTCGGGTCGCATGCGGGCCATGCGCGAACGCGTACAAGGCGAGAGCCTCGCGCGATTGTCAAGTGAGTTGCCTGTCCCGCCGTCGTACTTGCCGCTCCTGTTCGAAGATGCGTGTCAACCACACGCGATTGCCGAGCTAGCAAAGCGTCTTTACTAGTTCAGTTCGAGGTGGGAGGAAGCCT
>CAMBEV010000055.1 GCA_945865595.1 Nannocystis exedens
GGCTGGCGGACTGGGCCTGATCCGACAGGTGTCCTTGCATCCTCTTTTGAAGAAGATGAATTCCCTCACCTCGATCCTCTCCCATAGGGAGAGGGAGCATGAAGTCGAGCGACTTATGGCCACGTTTGCCGAACAGCACAATGGTCAGCACTCGTTGATGGGTGCAGAAATTACGGCGACGAACTTCTGTGAAAGGAGACTAGCGAGGCGCCGCAAAGGTCTTGCACGCAGCGTCGAAGGTGTTCAGCGCCTTCTCAAGTGCTCCCGAAAGATCGCCGTCGCAGATCGAGTTGAATACCGCTGAGCTTCCGACCTCGGACACAAATGTCTTCAGTCTCTTGGCTTCGACTGCGCTTCCAAAGGTTGACGTGCACTTCGTTTGCCCGGCGATCACCGCCGTCGCCCATCGCCCGCGGCCCTTCTTGAGCGTGTCGAAGAACTTGGTGTACGTCGTCGTTGGCTCAGCAAACTGGGTGCAGTCCAGCCCATCGGCCTGGGTGACGCTCAACGCACTTGTTGAGCAATCATCTTCGTCAGTGAGATAGACGAGGCCGAGAAGTGCGTCCTCCCTCACGAACCCCGTGTTCGTGTCTTGCAGGCGATCTCCGAGCGCGCGGCGGCTTCCTTCAAGCGGCATCTCCAAGCTAGGGCCCGACAACCCAACTGCAGCGATGGTTCCGAATGTTGACGATACGTTCGCGTCGCCGCGTTCAAGCCACGGCCGCGTCATGCCCGCGCTTGTCCTGAACTTGCCGTTGTCCCCCTTCTGGTTCTCGGTTGGCTGAATGCTCCCCGAGATGACTTCGGTCACGTTGACATCGACGCCCGTTGTCGTAACGGCGATTCGATAGTCGATCGGCTCGCCATTCCTTGACGTGAACTTGTTGAGCACGCTGAGGAACTTTGGAAAATTCGCGGCGAGGTTCGTCTGCTCTTCTTGCATCGACCTTGAGTTGTCGACCACGAACACGATGTCCATCTTCTTGCAGGCAACATCGGGATCGACCTCGCCAGGGCCGAGCACAGCGGAGTCGTGTTGAAGGCCCGCGTCTGAGTTACCCGAGCCACTCGCCTGTGAAACACCGCCGTCAGACTGTGAACTGCACGCGACCAGGGTGACCGCAGAGGCAACGCACACGACGAGAGAATGATACACTTTGTTGACCATTGGTTAAGGCTAGGGGGCGCGTCATCGAGGCGCTCTTCGGGCCCATGCGCGAGCGGCCAATGAGACAAACGCCAACGGTGTCGTCACAAAAATACAGGCTGTGCGTCTTTCAGCGTCTACATCGGAGGACATGCCCACTACCACGCGTAGCGATTTTCCCACTTGAGCGGCGCGAAGTACCGGTCCCCCCGATCGGCAACGATGGCCACGATGCAGCCCAGTTTTTGCTCACGTTGAAGTTGCTCCGCGATGCGCACGGCAGCGAAGATGTTTGCGCCCGATGAGTGGCCGACGTGGAGGCCTTCTTCTCGCGCAAGTGCGTCGGCCATGTCCCAGCCACTCTCCGTCGAGACACGCATCGTCTCGTCGGCCAGCGATGGATCGTAAATCGCCGGAACTAAACTCGACGGCAGGTGTTTGAGTCCCTCGAGCCCGTGGAACGCGTCGTCGGGTTCGACCGCGATGCATTGGATGGGCCTGTGATGCTCCTTGAGCCGTCGCGCTGTGCCCATCATGGTGCCGGTTGTTCCGAGGCCTGCGACGAAGTGAGTCACTTCGTCACCGAGGCAGTCGAGGATTTCTTTGCCCGTACCCAAGTAGTGAGCGAGCGGATTGGAGGGATTCGAGTACTGGTCGGGATAGAAATACGGGTCGGGCGTTTCGGCGACTAGCTTGCGCACGAATTGAATCGCGCCGTCTGAACCCTCCATCGGATCGGAATAGATAATCTCGGTGCCAAACGCGCGCGCGATGTCCTTGCGGGCCTTCGACACGTTCGAAGGCATGACGAGGCGAACCTTGATGCCGAGGGCGGCGCCGAAGATCGAGTATGCGACGCCGGTGTTGCCGCTCGTTGAATCGATGAGAATTTTGTCGCGCGTGAGGCGGCCATCGGCAAGGGCGTCGAGCATCATGCGCGAGGCGGCGCGGTCCTTGACGCTGCCACCCGGGTTCGTAAATTCGAGCTTCGCGTACACCTTGATGTCAGGCGCATTCTTCGTCACCCGCCGCAAGCGCACGAGTGGCGTGTTGCCTACCGCCTCGATCACCGACTCTATGCGTCGACTGCGGAGCCCGTTCATACGCTGACCGTCGTCCGAATGTGCGCGAGCACGAGGAGCGCGCCTTGCGCGAAATGTTCTGCCTCCGTGTAGACAAATAGGTAACCGCATTCGATAGAGTTGCTCGACGGTCCCGAACGCAAAGCGTCCAACTCGAGCATGTTCACTCCAGCAGCGCGACCGTAAAGCATCGCGACGTTGCTTGATGGCAACAACGGATCGACCGCAAGCGTACTCGCTTCGAGTGCGAACTGGCCGTGCTCGGCAATCTCCTTGACCATTGCCTGTCGGACAAAGCGCGCTGCTACCTTCACCGCTACGCCGCGCCTCCTGCGATCGCAGGAACGATGCTCAGCTGGTCGCCAGCCTTCAACTTGGTGCTGAGCCCCTCGAGAAAGCGAACGTCCTCCTCGCCAACGTAGATGTTGATAAAACGGCGCACGCCCTTCTCATCGAGCAGGCGTTCGCGCATCCCTGGGTGCTTGGCCTCGAGGGCCTCGAGCGCCGCACCCACCGTCTCGCCGAGCACGCTCACTTCATCGGCTCCTGCGGTCAGCGTACGGAGTGGGGTTGGAATTCGAACTGTAACTTCCATTTGGCGATTCTCCTTAGTCAACTGTGTGAATCAACTCAATACGCACGCTTCTGCGGACACGTAGCGCGCACGTTCAATCGAAACCTGACCGGCGTGGCAAAGCGCGCAGTCTGGACGCCCCGAGCGGCGTGATGTTCGCCCGTGCAAACGCAGGCCATCGAATTGGAAAAACGTTCCGGCCGTCGTGGCGTCGCCCGCGAGCATGCGCAACGCAAGGTCAGCCTGGACCGCCCCGATCGCCCCAAGCGCCGCGCCGACGACGCCGACATCGTTGCAATTTGGTGCGGGGCCTGCCGGGATGTCCTCGAAGAGGCACCGATAGCAAGGTGCACCGTGCCTTGCGACCGCAAAGACAAATCCCGACCAACGTTCAGCGGAGGCATGAATCACGGGTTTGGCACACTTGCGCGCGACGTCGGCGAGAAGGAATTTCGTGGGGAAGTTGTCTGCTGCGTCGACGATCAAATCGTAATTCGTTAAGAGCTCAATTGCATTTTCAGGCACAAAACGAACAGGGTGGCGAACTGCCCTCACTCCGAGCCGTTCAAGCGATGGAGCTGCGGCATCGACCTTGCGCACGCCGAGCATCGAGTCGTCAAAGAGAACCTGCCGATGGAGGTTCGTGAGTTCGACGCAATCGTCATCCACCAAGCCTAGCGTTCCAACACCGGCTGTGGCGAGCGCGAGCGCCACCGGGCAGCCGAGGCCGCCCATCCCCACAATCAGCACACGAGCCGAAGTGAATGGTTCACGCATCGGCAAAGTATTCCTCCAGGCTGAAGTAGCGCTCACCCGTGTCAGGAAGAACCGTCACGACGTGCTTGCCCACACCTAGCTCTTCGGCGACTTCGAGAGCAGCCCACACCGCTGCGCCGGCGCTAATTCCAACAAGTAAACCTTCTTGACGTGCTAACGCGACCTTGGTGTTCCACGCGTCGCGATCGGTAACGGTGCGCACTTGGTCAACCAGCGTAGGATCGTAGTTGCGTGGCACGAAGCCAGCTGCGAGCCCCTGAATTTTCGTGGGCCCAACCTCGCCACGGGTGAGGGTCGCACACGATTCGGGTTCGACGGCGATGATGCGTGGGCCGCCAGCGGCAAATGCGCCCAATTTGTTACGAATAGCGCCGCTGACCCCCGTGATCGTCCCTCCGGTGCCAACGCCCGCAACGAAGGCATCGAACGACACGCCTTCCATCGCGGATAAAATTTCTTGCGCGGTCGTTCGGGCGTGAGCCCGTGGGTTCGCAGGATTGTCAAACTGCGCAGGAACGAATGCGCCCTCGGTTGCCTCGGCAATCGCCCTCGCACGGGTAATCGCGCCCTGCATCTGCTCTTCCGCGGGCGTGAACACGACTTCAGCGCCAAACGCTTCAAGCAGCTGGCGACGCTCGAGGCTCATGCTCTCTGGCATCGTGAGAATGCACCGGTAGCCTCGCACCGCGCAGACCAGGGCGAGGCCGATGCCGGTGTTACCGCTGGTCGGTTCGACAACGACACTGCCGGCCCTGAGCATCCCGCGGGCCTCGGCGTCCTCGATCATGGCAAGGGCAACGCGATCTTTGGTCGAGCCGCTGGGGTTGCTCTGCTCCATCTTGGCCCAGACCTGCGCGCGTCCAACCTTGCGACTGCCTCCCAGGTTACGAATCTCGACGAGCGGAGTGTCGCCCACGAGCTCGAGAACACTCTCGACGATGCGGCTGGCCATAGCGCGACAGACTCCTGATATGGCGAGCAAAGTCAAGCTGCCAAGCGCCTTACCGAACCTGCACCTGCGCTTCGCCAATCGTCGCCAGATCGTGAAAGCGTTGCACAGGGCTCGCGTACGCCTTGTCCGCGTAGCTGTCGACAACTGTGTTGACGGTTCGCTCCCACGCCTTGCTTACTCGTTCGTGGATCGGGGCGCACTGTGCCGCCATGGCCGCGGCGGCCTCGCGACGGATGGCGGCGAGGCGACCTTCGGCAGCGCGCAGTGCGCCTATCGTGGGCGCGTCGCGCTTCGCCGCCTCTGCCGCCTCGTACCGCGGAGCGAACATTCGGTCGAGTCGCTTCCAACATTCTGCCAGGCGCTTGGTGTCAGGCGTTGTGGTGCGAGTGGGGTTTTCGGTGCACGTCGGGAGCACGATTTTCGCGCGCAAGTTCGCTTTGGCAGGCGGTTCTTGAACGACGCGTGGATACTGGGCGCGCCCCTCTGCCGCCGACATGTTGCGATAACTCATCCATGTTCCGCGCCCCGGCCCATCGAAGGCGGAACCCAGCACGGGCTCTCCACTAATGTAACCGATGCTGCCCGGAATTGGGTCACGCCAGAGCGAAGCCCACTCCTCGGCGTTGCACTGATCAACCCGATAGGGCACGGCGTACGTCGCTAAGAAGAGCGGAAAGTTCGCACGCTCGTGCGTTACCACAACGTAGTGAAGCGCGTTTCTTGTGCCTGGAAATGTAACAGTAATAGTTGCGGTGACGGGCGCGCCAACGCTCGCGCAAAAGCCGTGGAGGCTTCCGAGGTGCAAGTCACCCTTGTCGAAGGCTTCGAACTTTGTCGCAGCGCGAAAGCGCTGAATCGAATGCGAGGGCGTTGTGGAAAAGGAACCGATTTCGACTTTGGTCGCGTCGCTCGGCGTCGCGAAGTGCGTGATAACAGTGTAGCAATTTCCGGCTTTGGCCTGGACGGTGATGTCTTGGTGCTTTGCTTTGACGACGCCCGTCGAGCTTGTGTGGCCTCCCAGCACGGTCGAGATCGCCATGGGCCCCGACTCAAGCGAAACACGCCATGCGTTGATCACTTTTAGGCCCGTTGCGTAGTACCGGTGGAACGCGCCTTCAGGCGAATCACCGAGGTCGTTTGCGGCCGTCGCATAGGACTCAAGCCCGTCGGCAGGCAGCGCATCTTCCGAAGCATGAAGCGCGTTGAACAGCGCGCGACGCTGATTCTCGATCCCAACGTTCATGCCACCGCGGCCTGGGCGTCCGCGACCCGCGTCGCCGAAGCGTGAATGCGTTCCAAACTGAACAGCGCCGCAGCCGGCGGTGCTTCCAAGCGCCGCCAAGACGACCGCGCGAAGCAAAAATATGTGCATGACGACACCCTCAGAAAGCGAGCGCCACTCCGGCGCGGAACTGTACTGTCACGCCGATCGAACTCTGTCGAGCCTCGCTCGCCCTCAAGCCCCAGGCCTCACCCCCGCTTTCGTCGCCGAAGCCCCAGCCGAAGCCCCAGCCCTAAGCGTGGCCCCTGCCCGGACGGTTGCCCCCGCACGTCTCGCAATCAACTACCATGCCGCCCATGACCGCTTCCGACGAGGCCCTGGCGTTGCACCGGGAGGCCCCCGCCATTGACTTCCACGCCGACACGCTCATGTGGAGCCGATGGGTGGGCTACGACGTGCACAAGCACCACGAGCCTCCGTTGCCGCTCAACGCACTGGGCGGTCACGTTGACGTTCCGCGCATGCGCGAGGGGGGCATGGGCGCACAGTTCTTCGGCCTTGTCTCCCTGCCCTTCATGGGCCGGACACGTGGACTCGCGCGCGCGGTGCACGAGCAAATCGACGCGCTCGACGCCGCCCTCTTGCGCGATCCGGCCGGCTTGCAATTGGTCAAGACAGCTGACGAACTCGATGCGTGCAACAAGGCGGGCGCGATGGGCGCGCTACTGGGTATCGAAGGCGCGCATGCCCTCGAGGGCGACCTCGACACGCTCGATGCATTTGCAAAGCGTGGCGTAAGGTATCTTGGTCTGTTACATTTTTCGGCTAACGAAGCGGGCTGCCCCGCTTACGGGACCGGTAGGCGAGACGGTGAGGGGCTTACTCCGTGGGGCCGTAAGCTCGTCGAGCGCTGTGAATCGCTCGGCGTGATCGTCGACCTCGCGCACATCAACAAGCGCGGGTTTCTCGATGCGTGCGAGATGGCGACGAAACCTCCGGTGGTGAGTCACACGGGGGTGCTCGGTGCTTTCGAACACTGGCGCAATATCGACGACGAACAGCTGAAGGCCGTCGCGAACAAGGGAGGCGTCATTGGCGTCATTTTTTGCCCGCGCTTTCTCGGAGGTGATGGGCTCGCGCCGGTCGTCAAGCACCTGAAACACATTTTAGACGTCGTCGGTGAGGACGCCCCTGCCCTCGGAAGCGACTGGGACGGCTTCATCGTTCCGACCCGCCCATTGGCCGATCCCCGTGGCTTGCCCGACCTCACCGACGCGCTTCTTCAAGCGGGTGTCGCGCCGCGAGTCGTCGCGAAAATTCTGCGCGGCAATGCCATGCGCGTCCTGAGAGAAAGTTAGAGTGCTCCTCCGCTTCTCGACGAACGAGAGCTTCTCTGACGATGCGGAGGGTGCTGCGCGCCTGGCGGAAGAGTTCACGCAACTCAACCTCGAGAAGACGCATTCTCTGGTGGTGCCCGAACGCCTTTCGCCCCCTGCCACGAACTGGCTCGCGCGCCTTAGGCAACGCAAAGGCGCAGGCGCAAGCAGGGCCCTTCGATGTACGGCGCTGCGCCTTGCAGGGTACGATATTGTTCAGGTGGTTGACGAATTTGGCTACGACGCCATCGTCGCGCGTAGGACCTAGATCTTGCCGAGAGCGTCGGAAAGGCGCTCAGCGCGAACGACGAGGCCCACTTCTGCCTCGGCCTCGAGTGGGTCGCTGGCGGCCTTCTCGGGACGAACTTCGTTCCGAAGGTTGCCGATCTGACGAATGAGCTGCGCAATTTCGCCTTGTGCTTCGCTCGGGCAAATCGCGTTGTACGAAACCGGATTGACCGGAACCGCCCCACCCTTCTCGGGGATCTTCAAGTCAGTCAAGCGCGCGAGTTTTGCGGGCTTGCCTGTGGGTCCCGTGAACGTGAACTCCGGCGGAACGTTGTCGATTTTCGACGGGGTGCTCAGTACCGAAATGAACGCGCCCTTCTGAAGCGAATCCTTATCGAGAACGATCACCTGGCGGAAGTTTGAGGCCGCAGGGCCTGCAGCGAGCTCGGCCTTGATCTGCTTCTCGAGGCGTGTGAGCAAGCGCTGCACGAACTCGCGCTTGTCGTTGACGGATTGCACACGCGTGACGAAGTCGACGAGGTCACGCGTTGCGGTGCTCGGAAACGCGCTGAAGCGGCGCATCGCGAGCTCGTCGCCACCAAAGCCAATTTTCGCGTCGCGAAGGTCAGCCGCGAGCTTGTCGGGGAACTTGCGCTCGCGAAGAAGCGACTGCCGGCCTGCCTCGAGCTTGTCTGCAAGTGTCGATGCTTGTGCCTTGGCAGTGTCGACCCTCTTCTTCAGCTCAGAGGCGTCGGCCTTGCTCTTGCCGACCGCACCTTTCGTTTCGTAGCCCGTGCCACTGACGAAGCCGAGCGCGACGCCGACTACGGTGCCAATGATGATGAGAGGGCGCATGCCCTTGCGAGCAGCGGCGCGCGCCTCCGAAACCGCAGATTCGTCGATTTCGATGCGCTGTGACTCGTTGGCTGACGGCGCCGCGGCGGCTTGCGGCTCGCCATAGCCGGCGGGCACAGGTACGCCACCCGGAGGAACTGGAACGCCACCTGGAGCGGCCGAACCACCCCCACCGACCTTCTGAAGGCGGCTCTTAAGATCGATTTTTGGCTTTTTCTCGTCCGACATACACGTCTCCGGCGGGACAACCCCGCGTCCGTAGCGTGCGAAGTTACGAAGAATCGCCTACTGATGTCAACGAAGCGCTCAACCAAGCCGCTCTGCTATGACTTTGACGAGGCGTCTTGACGGAGTCTCGAGACTTCGCCATTGAGGGGGTACGCATGCACAACACGATGGACCAACTCTCGGCACACCTCGATCGCGGCTGGGATCTTGCCCAGCGAGGCGACGGCGCGGGGGCGCTTCTCTGCGCTAAGCGCGCGCTCGAAATCGATGCGCAATCGCCTGAGGTGTACAATCTCCTCGGTTTCTCATCCGCGCTTGAGGGCGAGGCCGAGGAGGCCCTTGAGCACTACCGGCAAGCGTTGGCACTGGACGAAACCTATTTCGAGGCGATGATCAACGCCGCGGAGCTTTTGGTGTTCCCGTTGGGCGACGTCGACGGGGCAATCGCGCAGCTCGAGGATGCGCTCGAATTTGCGATGAACAACGACGAGGTTGCAGAGTGCCTCCTGCTTAAAGTTGAAGCGCACCTGGCGAAAAACGACCTCGACGGCGCCAAAAAGACGCTCGCATCCGTGCCGGAAGAGGCCGCTCAAAGCGAGCAGCTTGTCTTTACGCTCGGACGACTTCACTACGAATTGGGTCAACTCGACAAGGCGACGCCGCTCATTCAAAGCGCGATCGAGAAGCAGCCGCACCTCGCCGATGCCCACTATTATTGGGGCCTCATTTGTGACGAACGTGGTGACATTGCTGCAGCCACGCAGGCTTTTTTGAGGACGCGTATTTACGACCTCGAGCGACCTCCGCCCTCGTGGTCACCGCCACCTGAAGAATTTGCGACCATGGTCCGAAACGTCATCGGCAAGCTGGACGCAGTGCTCGCGCCGTTCGTTCGCGAAGCTGAGGTCTACGTGATCGACGTACCGGGGGCAGAGCTCGTCGTCGACGCGGTTGATCCACGCACCGAGCTCATTCTCGACCTTCCTCCAGAAGGTAAAGAAACTGGACGTGCCGACGATGCGCCCGCCCGAAGCAAGGTTCGTATCTTTATCTACCAACGCAACGTTGAGCTCGCTGCGGGTTCCCTTGAGGGAATCGAGGCCGAGCTTACGCGCGCGCTGGAACAAGAGGCCACGCACATCTTGCTCGACAAGGCACCAGCGAACAGCGCCCTCAACTAGAAGTCTGCTGGTTTCGCCGATCCCTTCGCGCATGCGTCGTCGGGCTCGCTCAAAATACATCAGTATTCCTCGCTCGCCCTTCTAGCCTTCGCTCGGTTTCGACGAAACCATTCAGACTTCTTAGAAGACCAGCGGTTTCGCGGGCCGCTTTTGCGGCGAGTATCGCAAAACATAGCTTGGCTCGGCCTTGGTTGCCTGGATGCAGACTTCGCCGCCCCGACGAATAATCGGCGCGCCCCTTATCTTCATGTGCGCATGTGCCGCTAGACGCCATTACAAGCACCGCCGCGAAGATCGGCGCGCAAAGTGTGTTCGAAGAAAAGGACCCAACGAACCATGAAAATCTGGAATCGCGATAAGAACAAGGGCTTCACGCTCATCGAGCTCATGATTGTCGTCGCGATCGTCGGCATTCTCGCCGTCCTCGCGGTCGTCGGCGTCCGCCGCTACCTGTCGAACGCAAAGAGCGCGGAAGCACGCAATTCGCTCGGCGCCATCGGAAAGGGCGCCGCCCAGGCGCTCGAGCGCGAAGCCACGACAACGACCGTGCTCGGTGCCGGAGGATCCGGTTCCGTCAGCCGCAGACTCTGTCAGTCTGCGACGGGGCCCTCGGTCCCCCTGCTCAACGCCATCCAAGGCAAAAAATATCAGTCCAACAACGCGGCCGGTCAAGACTTCCACAGGGACGACGCCGCCGTCCACACGGGCTTCGCGTGCCTCAGGTTCGAGATGGTGAATCCTCAGTCTTACGCATACACGTACAACTCAGACTCCACCGCGACGACGCAGGGCAGCACCATCGCGACGAGCGCGTGGGGCGATCTCAACGGCGACGCGGTCTTTGCACAGTTCCTCCTCACGGGCCAGGTGCAGGCCCAGGCACTCACTTTGGCCCCATCGCTCCAAGAGACCAACCCCGATGAATAATCCTCGCGTGGTCGCGGGCGTCGTGCCTTGGTTTCCGCCACTGGGTTAACGGCAACAACTTGGCTCCCCGAGTTGCCGATGGTTCTTCGGGTGGTACCCCCGGCAATTGCACTCGGGGGAGACATGGGAAGAGCATCAACGCGAGCGCGGCGCGATCGTTTCGACGAATTTTTTGCGCGTTGGATTGCGCTCGTGATCGGCGGCCGCTAGGAGCCGATCGAAAGCGCCTGGCCCGTCATGCCCGATGCGTCGGCGCTCGCGACGAAAGCCACCAAGGCGGCCACCTCCTCAGGCGCAAGAACGCCGGGACAAATTGCATTGCATGTCACACGGCGAGGCCCGACCTCTTGGGCGACCGCACGAACGAGTCCCTGAATCCCCGCCCTGCTCGCACAATAGGCGGCGTAGCCGGGCACACCAAACTTGCCGAAGGCGCTGCTGATCGCGATGAGGCGCCCGCCATCGCGCATCACACGAAGCGCGGCGTCAAACGTGTGAATCGCGCCCAAAAAGTTCGTGTCGAGGATCGCTTTCGCCCGTTCGGTCGCGTCGACTTCCGCGCCGTCTTCCCCGAGCGCGCCTGGAATTCCGGCGTTTGCGATCGCAATGTCCAAGCCGCCAAAGGCCTCGACAGCGCGGTCGACTGCACAAGTCAGCGCCGCAAGATCGCGAACGTCCCCTACCACATGGCGGGCTTTTCCGCCGCCGTAGACGACCTCGCCGACCACTTCGCCGAGCGCTCGCTCAGTGCGCCCGACGAGCACCAGCGAAACCCCGTGCGCGCCAAGCAAAAGGGCGATCGCCCTGCCTATGCCGTCGCTGGCCTCGGTCACCACGGCCACTTGGCCTGAAAGAGACCTCTTCCTTTTTTCCATGAGGCAGAGCATAGACAATCCTCGCCGTATGAGTTCATCCGACACCCTACCCACTGCTGTAAGACGAGCGCGTCTGATGGGGCTCGTCGCGCTGGGGGTATTGTCGGCGGTTTTTATCGTGGCCAGCACGGTGCAAATCGCAACGGGCGCTTATGGTGGACCGGTCATCGTGAAGACGCTGCCCCCTGCCTGCGAGACGACCGTGCAGAACGCGGAAGGCGCACTGAGGCAAGCGTTTTTGGCGGCCCTCGATGCTGAGCACGGCAAAGAGCTCGATGCGTACGATAAGAGCACCGCTCCTATCGTCAAGTTACTTAACGAAACAACTTTGCAAGCATGCGGCCCAGGCTGGCCCACTGTCCTTCGCGCGACGACCGAGCTTCACAGCCAAAGGCGTGCTCTCCTCACCCAGCACGTCGAACATGTCGTCCCGCTCGAACAAGAAGTGAATCGCCTGTCGTCGTCGCATCGTCAATCTCTGGAACATCATCATGACTGAACCGATCACACCGCCCAGCTTCGACCAGCTTCCCCTCAATCCCGAAACGCGCAAGGCCCTCGCGGCGATGGGCTACGAGCATCCGACGCCCGTGCAGATTTCGGTCTACGAGCCTGCAGTCCGGGGAAAAAACTTGGTTGTGCAAGCGCGCACAGGCACCGGCAAGACGACGGCGTTTGGCCTTCCGCTGATCGATGCCCTGATCCGCAAGAATGGCACGAAGACGCAGGTGCTCATCTTAACGCCCACGCGCGAACTCGCGCTTCAAGTCAGTGCAGAGCTCGAGAAGCTCGCGCAGTTTCGGGGGATACGAGCCACCGCGATCTACGGCGGCGCGCCGATGGCACCCCAAATCGAAGCATTGAAATCGGGGGTGCATATCGTCGTAGGAACGCCGGGTCGTGTGCTCGATCACATCTCCCGCGGGACGTTCGACGTGAGTGAAACGAAGTTCTTGGTTCTCGACGAGGCCGACGAATTGCTCTCGATGGGATTCGCGAAGGAGCTCACCGCGATCGTCGATTCACTCCCGAAAGACCGCCAAGGACTGTTCTTTAGCGCAACGATTCCACCGGACATCGAACGCCTCGCCCGCGACAAGCTGCGCGATCCCGAGTTCGTGACACTCTCAAGCGATCAAGTGGGCGCGCTCACGATCCAGCACAACGCGTACATGCTTGCGAGCGGTGACAAGCGACGCGATCTTGTTCGCATTCTCGAGGTCGAGAACCCCGAGAGCGCGGTCATCTTTTGCAACACGCGTGACGAGACGGAGCGCGTCGCTGAGGTGCTCAAGGCCCAAGGCTTTGACGCTGACTGGCTCAACGGCGATCTCGAGCAAAAAGAACGCGAACGCGTGATGGGCCGCATCCGCGAAGGAAAGTTGCGCTTCTTGGTTGCCACCGACGTCGCCGCTCGCGGTATCGACATCTCGCATCTGACGCACGTCATCAACCACGACTTCCCAGACCATTCTGAGGGATACGTACACCGTACAGGGCGCACCGGCCGCGCAGGTCGAACCGGCACTGCGATCAGCCTTGTGACGCCAAAAGACGTCGGCAATTTGTATCTCGTCAGGTTACTTTATAAAATTCGTCCTTTCGAGCGCACGCTTCCGAGCGTTGGCGAACTGAAAGCCCGCGCAGAACTCGACGTGCTTCAGTTCTTCCAAGAGGCGTTCGCGTCGCGTGAAACGCATCCCGACGACCTTGCCATGGCGCGCCGGCTCATGACGCACGCGAGCGCCGAGCACATTATCGGAGGGCTCCTCCGCGATCACTTGGGTGCGCGCCCTGAAGCCACAACGCACGCGGCGGCCGCCCGCCGCTCAAAGAACCCCACGCCACCCGCAACCGAAGAGCCAAGGGCGCACCAGGTCGCGACACCGGCCGCTCGCGGGCGCGTTCCTCCCGGTCGCAGCGCACAGCCTGTTCGTAAAGTTGATGAACCAGCACGCTCAGGGGGCGACGAAGCACGCAGGCGCGCCGCTGAAGGTCCATCTTCTGAGTCGCCGCGTACACTCGGTACGGGGCAAGTGCCTCAAGGTGCGCGCGCGCGCGCGCGCGTCGGCCGCGGCGCGCCGCATGCATCGTACACGGAGTGGGAGCCACCCCTCGAGACGGATGACGATCGTCCAATTTGGCGCGAAGCGCCGCGCGAAGCGAGCCGTCCGTCGGGCGATGAGAGCTCTGCTGCCGACGCAACGGCGCACGTATTCATCAACGTGGGCAAGCGCGATCGCGTGCACCCGAGCGACGTGGAGCAGTGGCTCGTCGACGCGGGGCTCACACGGGACGACATCGCCGGTATCCGCGTGCGCGATCGCATGACGTTTATCGATTTGAGAAACGATCATGTCGACCGCGTGGTCACCGCCGTCACGGGCAAACAAATCGGGACGCGTACGGTGAACGCCGAGCGTGCCCGGGTCCGAACGTAGTCTGCATCATGCCTTCCCCACGAGTCTCGTTACGATCC
>CAMBEV010000056.1 GCA_945865595.1 Nannocystis exedens
GCCAACGCCCGCGAGAATGAACCCAGCTCCGTTGAACTTGCCCTCGAAGTAGGCGCGCTCGCTATTGCGGACCTTGTCGAGATCAGCCCAGGAGCCGAAGAGACCCGGAAGGTTGAAAATCAGCATGTCTTTGACGATTTCGCTGAGGCCCACGGACGTCATCGCTGCGCCGTCGAGCGTGCCGCTCTTCATGTCGCTGACCATGGCCTTTTCGTCGCGACCACCACCGTTCCAGGTCCACTCAATGTCGAGTTTGCAGTCGGACTTGCGGCGCACTTGCTTCGCAGCCTTGACGAATTGAGTCGCCCAACGCGAACCCTTCGGCGCCATCGTTCGCATTTTGACGAAGTGCTCCGCCTTAACGCCTTCGCACTTACTGATGTCGTCCGAGTCGACTTCTTCAGCTGCAGCCCAAGCGGTTGAGGTCAACCCGGTCGAGATCGCTAAACTGGCGGCAAAAACTAGCTTACGCATTCAAACTGCTCCTTCGCTTGGAAAACGCTGATGAGTTGGGACCCAAATACTGGGTGGGCGCAACACCCACATCTTGGACGCAAGCCATGGCGAAACCATTCACTGCCAAATAAAGTAGCCAGCAACCTCGCCAGCGACGTCACCCGTTACTTGTGCATGCTGCAGTTGTCGGCCTTCCAGCGCGTCGCGATCCATCGAGCCGCACGGCGTTTGGCAACCGTGTTGGTGAGGCGCTGCTCGGGATCAGGGTCGTCGGCATCGAGCACTTCTTTCAGAAGCTTGTCGTACGGCTCTTCTTGCGTCAGGCTGCAGAAATAACGCGTTGCGTAAGCGAACTTGACCGCAAGGGTCTTGCCGCCCGTCGCCTTGGCCGCTTCGTCGAAAAGCAACTTCGCTTGATCCATTTCGCCCGCCATTGGCGAACGCGCGTGGTACGAGGCGAGCGCTACGGTCGCGGTGTAGTGGTTGTATTCAGGGTCAAGCGCGCGGCTGCGTTCAAGCAGCGTCGTTGCCACGTGCATGAACGACATCACTTCGTTGTCTTCGCGATAGAGGCCCGTCTTCGCGAGCCAGGCGTACCCGGTCCAGAAGAGAATCGCGGCGTCTTCCTTTTCCGTGAAGTGCTTCTCGAGCCAAGCGTGGAGCTTCTTATCGTCTTCCTTCACGTCGTTGAAACCGTCTGCCTCGTGTGACATCAGCTCGAGGCCGTAGGAGATCGCGCGGTCGTATGCGTGTTTTGCGCGCCTCTTGTGGTACTCGGCGAGCGAGTCCTTGCCCTCAGCAATGGCCGCCTCGTACTCGTCTTCAACGAACGCAAAGCCGTACCCCGCCCAGCCCTTCGCAAGCATAAAGAGGGCGTCTTCATTCTTGGGTGCGAGCTTGTGCATCCCTTCGAGCTGAGCAAGACCGCCTGACGCCGCTGCGCGAGCCAATTCGTAATCGGCGATGGTATCAAGTGCAGGTGACGCCTTGCGGGTCGCCTGGATCTGACCGTTGAGCAGCATCTTTTTGATGCAACCCGTTGAGCTGAGCGACAACACTGCCACGAGGGCGAGGACGGTTTTACGCATGGTCACCGGTTGTACGGGTGCCAGCGAGAGGATGTCAACGCCGCGATCGACCTCAGTCTACCGACCCAGCGCGCAAACCGCCCTCGTGCGGACCGAAACATCACTGTCCGTGATCACTTTTGCGGCCCGGGGACCCGCGTCGAGCACAAGCAGCGCATCCACCGCACCGAGCCTTACCTCCGCGTTCTTGTCTCCAGTATCGCGCTCGAGCAACGGCAGCACGCTCCGCACTCCGAGTCGCGCGAGCGCCTGACGTGCCTTGGGCGCGACTGGGTGATCATGGTCTCTCGCGAACACCCACAGCGCTGCGAGTGACTCTGCGCGACGCTCTGGCAAGGCAGCCAGTTGCGTGTGCAGCGCGAGGCGAATTTCCGCGTCTGGGTCGTCTGCAAGTTTCAGAACGGCGTCGTGCACAATCTTCGAATCGGTCGCGCTCGCGGCTGACAACGCATGCACCTTGTCGAAACGGCTTCCGTGAAGCAGCGCGCGCTCAAGGGTCGCGACAGCAAGTGCATCAAGTTCCTTATCGACTCGATGAAATCGCGCGACCGCGGCGGAGGCTGCAATTGCGGATGCGCTGAGACCCCCTGCGGCGAGCAACACGATGAGCTGCTCACGCCCTCCGTTTGCGAAGAGCCCATTGGACGCCGCCCATGCGGTCGCGATCTCACGACGAAGGATTTCGTCCGCGCTCTCCCACAGATCGCGGAGCGCCGTGACCTCGGGTCCAGAGACGGACTCGAAGGTCGCGAGAATGCGAACGGCTTGATGACGATTGATCGTCTCGGGATCAAACTGCGCGGTTTCGAGCAAACGCGCCGCGTCGGTCGCATTTTTGGCCGCGTCAATGGCACGCAACGCGGACCTTCGAACACGCGCGTCGGGATCACCGAGCGCCTTCGCGCGTGCTGGCGCATCGCCATCGCGAACGAGCCCACGCACGCCCACCGCTCGCCAGTCGGCGTCGTTCTCGTTTGACCGATCGCGCACCTCGCTCGGGTCGAGCCTACCGAGCTCCAGCAGCATCATCGCCGCGCGCGCGCCAGCGTCGTCATGCCTGCGCCTGCGTTCGTCAAGAAAGTCGACGATGAGCCGCGCGCAGGAAGATGCTTCGTCAAGGCGCTTGACAACGTCGCCATCTTTGGCCGACGCGAGTTCGAATTGTAACATCGTGCGCGATATTTCACGAACATCACCGGCACTAAGCTCGCCCGCCTTGAGTTTCGCGTCGATCTGCGCTGCCAGCGCCGCACGCTCCCCTGATTGCGCTACGCGAACAAGCGACGAGGGTGCGCAAGAAACGACAAAGGCCAGGAGGACGCTGCGAGCCAACCACGAATCAATCACGCTCCGAATCATAGGCGCGTCATGCGCCGAGCACGTCCCCAATTGCGATGCCACGCCCCATCACCCAATCAACGCCACGCACCGGCTTCTTTCCCTCAAGTTGGATCGAAAGGAGCTCAACGGCGCCATCGGTAGCAGCCACCACGAGCCTCGACTTGTCGGCAAAAAGCACTTCGCCAGGTTGCGGTTGAGCACCCATGCCTCGAACAACCGACGTCTGATGAACCTTCACTGCCTTCCCACGCAAGAACGTGAAAGCCCCTGGCCACGGACTCATCCCCCGAACGTGATCGTGAACGACCTTGGCCCGACGTGACCAGTGGATAAGGCCATCCTCCTTCTTAAGCATGGGCGCGAGCGTCACCTGCGCTTCGTCTTGCGCCTCGGGCACGTAGCCACCCGCAATGTAACGCGCAACGCCACTTCTAACGGCTTCAGCGCCGATCAGTGCGAGCCTCACTGATAACGCGCCCGCCGTTTCGTGGTCGTCAATTTTTGTGACGAATTTGGCAAGCATCTTGCCAGTGTCCATCCCCTCATCAAGAAGCATCAAGGTGATGCCGGTTTCGGACTCACCTTGCACCACCGCCCAGGTAATCGGTGCGGCTCCGCGGTACTTTGGCAGTAGCGACGCATGCACGTTGACGCACCCAAGGCGTGGCCCGTCGAGCACATCACGTGGCAAGATCCGGCCGTATGCGACGACGAGCGCAACATCGACGCGGCTCTCACGCACCCAGGCGCCGAACTCACCCGTGCGGAGCTTCGTCGGTTGCACAACCGGAATTCCCAGTTCGGTCGCGCGGACCTTAACCGGTGGCGGCGCAAGCACCATGCCCCTGCCGTGCGGACGATCGGGCTGGCAAACACAGCCCACTACTTCAGCGACCTCGGTGAGCGCATCAAGCGAAGCCACCGCAAATTCAGGGGTGCCAAAGAAGAGCGCGCGCGGCTTCATGGCTGTCACGAGCTAACACGGCCCTCACGATGGCGCGAGACAACTTCCCTTCCCGCGGGGGCGAGGTTGGCCCACCGCAGCCCACAAAGGCGCCCGTGAGCCAATACGCTGAATGATCCAGCCCTTTTGCACAACTTCCGTTTTATGCAACGAAAGGGGTTCAGAATCTTTCACGGCGCCCGTAATTAGGTAGGAGGGATCGGGGGAACAAAACCTGCATCCAAAAGCATCAACCGTGAACCGCGCATGCGTCACAAGAAGAAATCGACTGATGAGGGAACGATGACCAAACGGAAAAGCGCCGCTGCCGTCGCCTATGATGCAGGCCCGGCGAGCGTGATCGGATCTCGTCATGACGACGACGATGTGGGCGACGTGACTACCCCGAGCAGCCGGGGACCCCACAGTCTCACGCCTGAGAGCCGCGCGCCTGAGAGTCTCGCGCCTGACAGCATAGCGCCCGAGAGTCTCTCCGCGGAAGGCACAGAAGGCGCCTTCGATGCCGTCGCGGAGGAGGAGGAAGAGGAAGAAGAGGCGTTCGAGAGCCTCGACGCAGAAGAATCCCCAGACTCGATCCCTCCACCTCCAGACGAAGCCGCGACCAAGAAACGCGAAGAGGGCGGCGGCGGCGACACCATGCTCTCGCTCTACTTCCGCGAGATGGCCGCTCACCCCGTCATGACGCAGGAAGAGGAACACCGCAGCGCCGTCGCGGTCGAAAGCGCCGAAATTGACCATTGGGTCACGCTCCTTAGCTACCTGCCCGCGGCGGAGTTCGGCCTCGATGCGCTTGACCGCGCGCTCCCAGAAGACGTTGAAAAAGAGGGCGCTGAGAAGATCGCGATCGCGCAGCTTCCAAAGCTTCGCAGGTTGCTGCGCACCTTCCGCAAGGCCGCGTACAAAATCAGCGCAACCGAAGAGCGTGAATACCGCGCACTGTGTGAATCGATGGGCCGCAGCGTGCGCCTTCAAGACAGCGATCGGCTTTGGGTCGCGGCCGTCGAAGCGAGTGCCCATCGCCTCGCCCACGGCGCCGACAACGACGAACGCGACATTTTGTCCGACGAGGAAGAGCCTGCGCCAAAGTCGCTCACCTCGTTTGAGCCCAGCGCCGCGTACCACAAATGGCTCGAGCGCGTGCGTGCATCGGCCGTAGCGTCCAAGGCCGCGAAAAACAGCTTCGTGAAGGCGAACCTGCGCCTCGTGGTTTCGATCGCGCGCCGTTACAATCGCGGCAGACTCCCGCTCATCGACCTCATCCAAGAGGGCAACATCGGATTAATGAAGGCCGTTGAGCGGTACGACCACTCGCGCGGCTACCGGTTCTCGACCTATGCCTCATGGTGGATTCGGCACGCGATCAGCCGAGCGATCGCCGACAAGGGCCGCGCCGTCCGCATTCCGGTGCACATGCTCGACACCCACAACCGCATTCAGCGCGCGACGCAGGCGGTTGTTGCACGAACGGGCGAGGAGCCCTCGCTCCAGGAACTCGAGCGCGAAACGGGCATTCCGCAAGACAAGCTCGACAAGGTGAAGGCCGCGTGGACCGACACGCCATTTTCGCTCGACCGCGCCGTCGGCGACGAAGACGGCCGTAAGTTCATCGACTTTCTTGAAGACGAGCAGGCGCTCTCGCCTTATGAAACGCTCGCGAATCAGAAGTGGACGTCTGAAGTTCGACGCCTCTTGACGACGCTGTCGCCGATCGAGTCGCGCATCATTCGTTGGCGCTTCGGACTCGACGACGAAGAAGAGCTCACGCTCAAAGAGATCGGCGACAAGTACAATTTGTCGCGCGAGCGCATTCGTCAACTTCAGGAACAAGCGCTCGGCAAGATTCGCAAGCAGATGCGGGATTAGGGATATTCGACGCGCCTGTAGCCTGTCCAGAGATAGGCAGAAATCAGCCGCGGTGATGGGCAAGGGCGCGTAACACGTGGGATTTGCGACTTGTGAGGCTGGCACGGCAGGTGCTCAAGCCGCATGCATGATCTCTCAATCCGCCTCCGATCCGATCGAAGAACGCGCGTTCATTTTTAATGCGATGCCAAGCGACCCGCTGCTCTACACGATGCGCCTCCAACTCGATCAGTACTTGAGCGTTCTGCCCGCGCAGGGGCATCACCCCGCGCGCACCATGCTGTCCACCCGGGACCCCGCGCAGTTCCGTGGCGCTCTTGCGGAGTGCATGGCCGCTTGGTTTCTCATTGAAAAGATGGGCCTGCGCGTCGCGGCGATTGCGCCCGGCAGACGCCCGGATCCTGACTTGGTCGCCTATTTCGACAAGCTCGACAAGTTCGCCAAGCTCGGCAAGCTCGAGAGCCAGCCCATTTCTGTCGAGGTCAAATCGCTTCTCGTGCCGCCCCACGCATCCTCGCAGCACGTAACCGAACGTATCGTTCAGCGCATTGACGATGCCATTCCCCAGCTGTCTGGCATCTCGGTTGTATTGCTTGTGCTTCGGCTACCGCGGTCGTTGGAAGAAGAACGACACACGATCATCAGTGCGGTAACGCGCGCCATCGGGCCCGAAGTCAGCGCGGTTCTGGCCATCGAGGAGCGCATCGAGGTCGATTCGTCAGGTTTCTTTCGCATCGACCACCACGCGCTCGCGATTCACAACGCACGCGCAAGTTTCCCCGTGCCGCTGGGGCTCTTCGGCAAATGGCCTCAAGTCACAGTAGAAGGCGGCCAGACACGCGGGTCGACCGGGCCGTCGAGAGGCGGTGACTGCATCATGCCCAAGACGGCAGCGCGCCGACCGCGAGAAAGCCATCGCATCTCAAGCGGAGCGCCATAAGCGCCCACTGTTGTTACAAATGGGGCCAGCTTGCCGAGGGCTGCGTCAAGCAGCTCTGGTCCTCGCAATGGCACAATGTGAACGACACGCGCGGCAGGCGGAAGTCTCACCCTGTCCCAAATCGCAACGACGTGGTCCTTGGCCTCCAACACGGCCCCAACCATCCTCATACTGTCGGCGTAGCCCCTCACCTCCATGAGGGTTTGCTCGTCAACGGCGCCGCGAGGAACACGCGTCGCCCAACCATTGAGCGCTTCGTACACACTCCTTCCAAAAGCTTCTGCGCGCTCAGAATCGCCCACGACAAAGGCGATGCGCGGGCTCAAGCAGCCACTCTGGTCGAACAGAACGACATCACGACTGAGCGCTTCGGCCGCTTCGTCGAGAGGGGCCGTCGCGTCGATGCAAGCCACACCGAAACCCGTTCCGTGCGCACGAAGCACTGCCCCGTTAGGAACCTGCGCCGCAATCGTTTGCAACGTCGCGTCGCTCCCGTAGGCGTGCAATTCACCGTGCTCTATCGATCGTATGTCAATTTCCTTCACGATTTCGACATCGGGGTCGCTCGCGTATTCCGCAAGCAGCCGCACAAACATCGGCTCGCGCCTCGACGGCTTGACGATCACCTTGGCGGCTGCCGCCTTCGCCAGCGCGATCGCCCGCAAGGAAGCCGTAAAAACGTTTGAGGAGAGGACCACTACAACCCGCGACGCCTCGGTCGCGCCATCGATCAACGCATCAAGTTCGGCTTGTGAGGGATCCGTTTCAAGCGCGTGGTCGAGCGCGAAATCGACTCCAGCGGGCGACAATTTCGTGACGAACGAAAGCTCGCTTCGATACTGGTCGCGCAAGCGGCTCACCGCCCTTGCCGCATCGACCCACCTTCGAACGCTCGCTTCCCGTTCTTGTCGTGAGCGACTCACCTAGCGGCCCCCAGAATTTCATCGATGGCAATCGAACATCCGCGCGGCGTTGCATCGTGCGCACGGCCAAGCAGTTCGAAACCGCCGTCAACACGCCGGACGCGATCGCCCACAATCACCGCCCAAGCGCTATCGACGTTGGCGAGGTCTTCGATTCGGGCGATCCCTTCTTTGCCCGCAGCAACAGGCTCCAACGTCACACCGTCGACCGGAATCACGCGCGCCCAAGGCGGCTCCGCGTAAACGGGAAACCCGCGAACACTCGTCCCCACTTCGTAAAACTGAGTCGACAGCTCGGTCATGCCGTACTCGCTGGTCACCGAGGCGACATCGAGCGCAAACGCCTGTGCGAGGCGCCGTTTGAGTTCGCCGGCGTCGACTGACCGAGAACGTCCCTTGAACCCCCCGGTTTGCATCACGCGACTGCCTTTAGGGAGCACGATCTGTTGTGACTCCAATTCGTCAAGCAGATGAACGAACGCAAACGACGTCCCGCAGACGAGCGCCTGTTGGTCGATATGCTTGACTACTTCGGCGAGCCGCTCGACGTCCAGCTTCTCTCCGCGGAGGAAGAACGCGGTTTCACCTGGAAGCGTCCCCCACTCGCGCACGAAGAGCGAGAGCATATGCGTGAGGGAGGAGTCGCCGAGTTCGCTGGGCGGTGGCCCGACGACAAGCACTGGAAAGCGCCTGGTTGACGCAAGCCTCAGATGTTCGGCGCCAAACGCGAGCGCGCCCATATCGTAACTATTTGTGTGACGAAACCAATGCGTGCCGCGATCGCCTAGGGTCGTGCCGCTCGTACGGAACGCGACAGGCGTGTCGTGCGGCGCGAATGCACTGACGCGCGCGAGTTTGAAGGCGTCGGTGGGCACCGCAGGAAACACCGAGTGGGCAGTGGACGCCGCAACGTCGATGCCCCGTGCGCGACAAAGGCGTTCGTAGCCGTGAACGTGCGAGAACTGGAAGCGCGCGATCGCCAGCGCGATCGATTCGTAACTGTCGCTGAGAGATGTCTCGGGCGTTCGGATGAACGCCTGTACGCGAGCATGCAGCGCGTCGCTCTCCTGGCCGTTCATGGCCCCGAGATACCACGGGGAGCAGCGTGATTCCTCACGATGCGCCCAAGGGCGCGGGCTGCGGACTCGAGAAGCGGCTCGGCGATGTTGAACGCCGGCGTAAACGTAAGCACGTCGCCCGCCACGCCACCTGTGAGCACAATGTAACCATCGTGTAGCAATTTGCGTGACACCCGGAGGGCTTCGGTGGAGCCCCCCTTCAAGCGCACCCCGACCATGAGGCCACTGCCGACGATGTCGAGCACGTCATCGGCGACCTCGCGCCGAAGCACGCCCATCCATCGTTCACCAAGTTGACGGTTGAGTGCGGGCCAATCCTGCTGCGAGAGCTTTCGTATCACCTCGAGTGCAGCAGCCACACCCGACGGATGGCCCGCGTGCGTCGACGTGTGAATCGCCGATCCACCGTGCTTCGCCCAGGCCTCCATGACCTCTTTGCGCCCAACGGTCGCCGAGATCGGCCACCCGCCGCCCAGCGCCTTTCCCAGGCAAACAATGTCAGGCGTCGCGCCCATCGAAGCCGACATGAGCATCCACCCTGAGCGCGCCATCCCCGTCCACACCTCGTCGGCGATCAAAAGCGCACCGACCTCGTCACACGCCTCCCTCGCTGCGGCCCAGAAACCCGGCGCGAGCGCAGCGCAGCCACCACGACCGAGCATCGGCTCGATCAAAACAGCCCCGACGTCACCTGCACCAAGGGCAGCCCGGAGTGCCTCGATGGACGGCGTCAGTTCACCTCCTGGATAATCAATAAACTTTACGTATTGGTTCAGCTGTCCAATGAACGGGTCGCGAAACTTCCGGGATAGTCCACACGCGGCGAGCGGACCGTGAGAAAGCCCGTGGTAAGAACCGTTAAACGCGACCACCCCCGCCTTACCCGTCGCGAGCACTGCCGTCTTGAGGGCCGCCGTAACGGCGTCGGCACCACTCGTGCCCAGAAGCACGCGAGCACCCGACTCGGGATAGAGCGCCGCCAGTGCTTCAAGCAGGAGCGCCTTGCAGTCGGCCGCGTAGACATCGCCGAGTGCCATCGACAGCTTGTGGCTCTGCGCGAATACGGCCGCCGAAAGATCGACGTCGTTGTAGCCAAACGCAAGGGCACCAAACCCCGCGGTCAAGTCGACGTACCTATTGCCATCAACGTCAGTTACATTTGAGCCGCGACCGCGCGCATACACAATGGCACCCTGCTCGTGACCACTCGCGACCGCACGCGATTCTCGCCGCGCTTCAAACGCCGGACACTCCACCTGAGCAATCCGCTCGGCCACCTCGCGCGACTTGGGTCCCGGCGGCGCGGTCACCATCAGAGGCAGCTGCTGCCCGACGTCCTCGCCTCGCTCGCTTGGACCGGACGTCATCCCACAACCCGGTTGCGTCCTGCCCGCTTTGCTTCGTAAAGAAAGTTGTCGGCCAGCTGTAACATCTCTTGACCCGTCTGAGCCCCGTCGCCCAGCGTCGCGACGCCTATCGAAATCGTGACGCGAATCGTCTCTCCTTGGAACGTGAACCGAGCCTGTTCGGTCCTTTCACGCAAAATTTCGGCGAGCGCGCGAGCGCCTTCGATTCCCGTTTCGGGAAGCAAGATCGAGAACTCTTCGCCGCCATATCGCGCGAGCACTTCGTCGCGACGAATTCGGCTCTGCACCGTACGCGCCACATCCTTCAAGACGAAGTCGCCCGCGAGGTGCCCGTGCGTATCGTTCACCACCTTGAAGTGGTCGATATCGAACATCAGCACGGAAAGCGGTCGGGCGTGGCGCTTTGCACGAAGCAATTCCTTCTCGAGTGCCTCGAGAAAAAAACGCTTCACGTGTGCTTGCGTGAGACCATCGATGATGGTCATTCGGTAAATTTCTTCGTGGTAGAGCGACTCAACGTCCTCGCCCGCGAGGTACTTGAAAATGGTGGGGCCCACCTTTAGCCGGTCGCCGTTCTCGAGTCGGTGCTCGCGCAGCACTTGTGCGTCGTTGACATAGCTGCCGTTCGTCGATCCGTCGTCGACGCACCACCAATGAGCTCCGCGCTGCTCCAGATGGGCGTGCCTCCGCGAAACGGAGTCTCCTTCGAGGATGATCTGATTCTCAGCACCGCGACCAATGCGTACCGGGCTTGCGTCGAGAACGAAGCGCTTGCCGAGGAGCGTCGGCTCCTTCGTATAGATCACGACCAAACAATCGTTGCCGCGCCCGCCCTCGCCCTTCAGGGGCTTATCGACCACAGCGGTGATTCGCGTTTTCTCTTCGACTTCCGTCACAAGGCCCACCCAGATTGCGTTGTTACCCCATCAACCGCCCAGAGAACATGGACGATGATGCCCAATCAGCGTATGCGCTGGTCGGTCAAGTTGAAAACGTCCGCTTTCTTCGACGCGGATCTCGCGCGCGAGTGTGCCCGCGTCCTCAAGCCGCGAGGTCTCGTTTACTTGGAGGTTCCGACGGAAGAAGCGTTGCGGTCGTCGTTTCGTGAAGGCCACGTCATGCAACCGCGTGACGAGCGATCGGCCGACTGTACTGACTCGCGGTTGGGCGCAACGCTACTCGTCATGTGCTGGTCTGAAGCGGCCTGGCGAGCGGCATTCGAACCTTGGTTCGTCGTTGACGTTGCGCGCTCAAGCGACGAGATGCGCGTGACCGGGACTCTCACTGCGCATTGAAGACCCATACACGAACGGTATGCTGCCCGGATGAGGCTGGCCGCAACGTTTGCCGCAATGGCTCTGGGTGCAGTTACATTTTCGAATGACGCAAGCGCGAATGGTCGCCTTCCTGGCGCAAATCAGCTCGTCATCGGCCCGCATGACGAACTTGCGTTGCGCGTGACCTTTGGCGTCCTCGTGCCCGACGACGCTGGCCGGTGGCGATGGGTGTGCGAAAGCGCGATCGGCTACGGAGGCCTTCAAGATCCAGCGATCGGCATCATGGCCGACAAATCGATCATCGCAGGTCTGTTTACGGGCCTCAGCCACTCGACGGTCGATCAATGCTCGTGGACGTTTGCGACGGACGGCCTCAGCAAGCAGGTCGTCGTCGATGTCACCGTTCGCAAAGATGACCCGACTGCCGCGCTTGCCATGACGTCGACTTACGACGGCGGTGGCGGCACGAATCCGCAATACAAAGCACAGCTATTTTCGACCTCAAACAATGGTGCAACTTGGAACGCGATGGGCAACCCGCTGCCTCGCAACACGTTCGTCCAAACACTTGAAGTCGCGCCATCGCGCTCCACGCGTATCTACGTATCGTCGTCGCTCGTCGAAGCGCCACTGCATGGCGTGGTTTACACGAGCGACGACAGCGCCGTGACCTGGTCCTCCTCGGACGTCAACCTTCTTGCCGATGTCCCAAGCGGCAACGTCGAGAAGGCGCTTTACGTCGCCGCGGTCGACCCGAAACAACCCGACCGCGTTTACGTCCGCACAGGCGGCGATGGCGCAAGTCGGCTTCTCGTCAGCGACGACGCCGGGCAAACATGGACCGAGCGCGCCAAGCTCAAAGGGCAAATGCTTGGCTTCGCGCTCTCTCCCGACGGTTCGCGCGTTTACGTGGGCGGCCGTGAAGACGGTGTCAAAGTCGCATCCACGAGCGATTGGCAATTCACCCAAACGAGCACGATCGAAATCGAATGCCTCACCGCCCACGCAAACGGCCTCTATGCGTGCTCGAACGAGGCCAACGGGTTTTTGCTCGGCCTCTCCAGTGACGAGGGCAAAACATTCAAACCGTTGTTACATTTTAGCGAGATTGTTGGCCCCGTCGCATGCGCTACCGACGCGGGTGCCCTCTGCTCCTCAGAGTGGCCAGCGTTGCGTGATCGCCTTGCTTCGCCTCTTGAGACTGAACCGCAGCCTTCCGACGCAAGCGATGCCGCGGTACCCGGAAGCGAAGGTGGGCGCAGCTCCGGTTGTTCGTGCGACATGACGAGTAGTGGCCGCAGCGCATCGCTCGTGGCGTTTGGCGCCTTTGCACTCGCCGCGGTCTTACGGCGACGGCTGCGACAGTCCGATGGAATTTGAATGAGAGTGAGTCCCTGGACTCACCGTTTCTTGCTCTTGCTCACTGCGGTGTGCAAGTCCACCGCGGCCTGGCACTCAGGAGTAAGCGTCGCGTAGTTGGCCTTCAAGCAGTCGTCGAGCGGCACCACTACATCCTCAGGCTTCGTCCCGGGCGGAACCGGTGCGGCCTTGACGCCGTAGCAAACCCCTCCCTCGCGTGTCGTGTAGAGGCAGTTGTCGTTCACGGCCTTGGCTGACGACACGAGCGCCCAGTGGTAGCCCTCGCAGGCGTCGGGAACGTCGGCGGGGCGCGTGAGGATCGTCGCCTCGGTACAGGCGTCGCGGGCGTACTTGCTGTTGGCACACGAGTCGATGCTCGTCACACCCGCCGCGGCCCAGGACGCTTTCTGCGTCTCGCACCACGCCATCCACTCCGGCGTGAGTAGGGGCGCGCAGTACGTCGCGAGAGTGGCCTCGCACTCCTCTCCGGTCCAGGTGACGGATGCTGCGTCGACAACGACCGGGCCCGCGTCCGGCTCTGCGCCACTGGGGCCCGCTTCCGACCCCGCGCCCGCGGGCGTCGCTTCCGACGGTGCGCCCGCGGAACATCCAACCCCAAGTGCGCCGACGATGAAAGCGGTCAACACCACGTTGTTCAAATACATCATTGGTTTTCGTCCTTCTTTGCTCGCCGCTATTGGCGGAGGTGTGTGACGACGTGTTACGCAAGGCGCATGCCTGCGCAGACGCGCGAGGTCGGCAGCAAATCTAGGGCGTTTGTGGGCCTCTGGCCTCGCGTCTCCCCGAACACGCGCTTGACCATGGTCATCGATACGTGGGGTCAGCTTCGCAGGAGTGTCCACAAAACCGGCGGGACTCCACCCCACCAAGGGCCCCGATGCCGCGCCGATTCAGGTGCGTGCAAAATTTGGTGAGGGGGCGACCATTGCTACCAAGGACGACAAGGTCTCACTAACGCTTCGTGCCCGCGTTCAGACGCAGGCGCTCTTCGCAACGAACAAGGACGATAGCGACGACCCGCGGACC
>CAMBEV010000057.1 GCA_945865595.1 Nannocystis exedens
GTTCGGTCTTTCGAGAGGGCAATCGCGCCTCGGTGGTCGAGCGACTTGAGTGCAGCCGAGAGGTAGAGTCCGAGCGCGAGTGAGAACTCGCCTGCATGCGCGCGCGCGTCGGCGAGGTGCAGTATGGCTTCGGGATCGTCAAGAGCCGGAAGCAACGCATGGGTTGGCGAGAGCCCATCGGGGAGCGATGCTGAGGTCGTCACGTTCGTTTCGGCGAGCACTTCATCGCGCTGGACGCGCCGCAGTGAGCGCACGATCACGAGGACGAGCGCTACGACGATGAGCACCAAGAATACGACGATGCCCGCCTTCGCGACGGTGCCGACCCAACTGGGTGTAGGCAAGCTGGCCTTCGGCGCAAGCGTCGTTGTGCAAGCACTGGCCAGTCCCTTGCAGTTGGGGAGCTCTCCCGCGAGCGTGCAGTACTTTTGAAGCTCGTCAGGAACTGGAACTGTCGTTTTGCGACAGAACGCGGGATCAAACGAGGCTTCAAGCTGCGCGCCGATCGTGGACGCCTCGCGCTCACCGGGCGACGGGCGAGCGGGTGTTCCCGGCGTCGGCGGTGTCAACTCTAGCGCCGACTCGGGATCGTCGTCGTACTGAAGACTCATCGTCACGATCGCACCCCGCTCCTTGCGATGGTTTCGGCCAGCGACGTGAAGCGCGTCTGTACGTCCCACGCTTCGATGCGCGTTCGGACATTGATGTAGATGAAGAATCGAATGGTGCTCACGACGGGCACAAATAGCCAGAAGCCTGCGAGGGATAGCCACCCACCGCCCGATTCCCACAGTGGCTCTGGAGGCGCGGAATCGAAGAGCGACTCGATGAACGCGCGACCTGCGACATCGCTGATGGCCGGCGCAATCAGCGTCGCCAGTCCGAGCAGTATTGCGCCAAAAAATGCCTCGGCGAACTCAGAGGACGACAGTGCCCCAGCCCTTCGGAATGCGCTCACAATGCCGTCGCGTTCGAGCAGCAGCGCTTCAGGCAGGAAAAACGTGGCGGGACCCGTCCAAATAAGCCCGATGCCTCCGAAGAGCAGGGACAGGCCCAGAATTAAAATGCGCGCAACGTTCGCGACAACATAGACCGGCAGCGCGCGAAGTGACGAAGTCAATATGGTTGACGAACCAACGCTCTCGGAAAACATGAGCCGCGCAGCGAGCATTGTGAAGGGAACGTTGGCGGTGATTGCGATCAACACGGTGAGCGTCCAGCCCCAAACAGGACCCGCGATGCGCATGAATAAGCCCGAAAATACGTAGGCGGGCACCAACACAAACAATCCGACAATTGCGTACGCGCGAAGGTGACTCACCAGAAAGCGTAAACCGAGATCGCACGACTCGGTGATCGTCCGATCGCGCAGGACGACGCGGGTAGTACCGATCTGCACGGCTACGCCTCCCTCTTCCGACCGGCAAAGATAAAATAAGACAACACGAGTACCAAATTGCCTATGCCCACCGCCCGCTTGACCTCCGACGGTATGCCCGACGAAGACCAGAAGCCCTCGATGAGGGCCGCGAAGAGCAACATGATCGCGGCTCCGAACACGAGTGTCAGCACGCTCATGCCTGTCCGCCTGACCGACTCTGAACGCGTGAGCTCTCCCGGGCTGACGAACGACCAGCCGAGCGCGAGCCCGGCGGCGCCCGCGATTACGATGGCGCCGAGCTCAAAGGCGCTGTGGCCAATCGTGAACGTAAGGATGTTCGCACCGCTACCGTTGGCGGTGATGAATCCGAAGACCGTGCCGGTGGAGAGACCATTGTAAAGAAGGTAGACGGCCGATCCAAAGCCGCCGAACACGCCAAGCGCAAAGCAACGCAACGCGATGCCCACGTTATTGTTGACGTAGAAGCCGGTCATCTGCGCGTCGGTGCCGAACGCCCGCCCGCCTTCGAAGCCCTCAGCGTAAGCATCGGCGAGGTTGCGCAAGTCATCGGGCTGCATGAAGTTTGAAGCGAAGGCTGGGTGCTTCCAGGTGTAGAGCGCAGCAAAGATGAAGGGCCCGAAGAACATGAAGGTCGCGATCCACACCGCGACATGGTGAGTGCGCACGGCGACTGCAAACGATGCAAGCGTCGCGCGCACGTCTTGGAAGCGTACCGTTCGTTGTCTCTTTTCGCGTGCGTGCAGGTCGTAGATGCGCGCATGGGCTCTGCCGACAAGCTCTTGCAAATAGGTCAGCAGCGGTGCTGAGTATTGCGCAGCTTCGGCGCGCGCGAGGTCTGCGCAAGCGTTGCGATAGAGCTGTGCAAGCGTGGCGATTTGCTTGGGCAAGAGCTGCATCACAGAAGGGCCGAGGCACTCTTCAAGGCTCAGCCAATCGGTTTGCCTTCGTTCGACGAAGGAGCGCTCGGTAACCTCACGCATGGGGCCTGCCTGGTCTGCCCGGTGGTGGAGGCGTCGGGTGGCCGGAGATGTTGCGCGACGAAGCCGGTGCGTCTTTGCGCCCGGCGTTGACGGCCTGATGATAGAGAAGGCCGAGCGCGCGCGCAGGATCGTGAGGCACGTGTCCGAGCTTCTGCTGTAACAGCGGAAGTACGATTTCTGCGAGTTCACGCTCGCGGGCAGGGCCCAGGCGTTTCTTGCGACGCAAGAATAGCTCTATTGCCGTTCGCTCTTCGGGACTCAGGTGGGGATCGTCGGGGATGTGCGCAAGCTCGTGCGGCTCGGGCGGCGGCCAGACGAGAACGCCACCTTGGTTCGAACGTTCAGTTTTCTTGACGACCATAGTTCCGGCCACAAGGTCACCGACGCGTTGGCTGCGTTCGGTGGAAAGCATCGAGATGAGGCCCGCGGGTGCTATCGCGCCCATGAACTGTGTGAGTGGCAACGCGTCAGCCGCACGCAGCAAGTTGCGTAGGGCCGCGGACGAAAATGTGATGGGCCGCCCCTCGAGCGTCACCACGCGAAGGCCAAGGACAGCCTTGCCAGGCGTGGTGCCCTTCCATGCTTCGAGGCAGGCGAAGTAGCACCACTGCGCGAAGAACACGATGAGGAGCAAGATGCCGGTCGTGGTGCCCGAGAGCTCTTTTTGTAACTTGAGCTGTCCAGCATCGGGACCGACTCCGAGTACAGTGCCCATCATCGCGACGATGACCGCGAGGCCGATCAAGATAACGGCGAGAAAAAGCAGGTCGAGCAAGTGCGCAATCCAACGTTGTACGGGACCGGCCAAACGATAATGGAAGAGCACATGCTCTGGCGTCTCGATGGCCACCGTTGTGTCGAGCATGGCGCCCGAGAATAACTGAAAACCATTTGTGTTTGTGGGTGGTCTGACACGTCATGGCCCTTTCTCGCGAGGCTGCGCGAGAAAGTCGTCGACTTCGAGGTGCCCCCACACCTGCGTTCGAAACGTGACCAGCCTGTCGCTTAACGTTTCGAGCGTCTCGGGCTGGCCATTCGTGACTGCGTGCACGACAAGGCAACGCCTGAGAAACCCGGCGAAGGCGAAGAAGTGAGCCCGCACTTGCTGCTTCGTACGGTCAGTTTCGAGCGTGCTGCGAAGTTCAGTGTCATACGCTTCGGGGCCAATGCTGACCGTCTGCTCGATGGTCGAGTGATTGCGTGGATTGATCTTGAGCCGTGAAAGACCGGCGTCTCGACACTTTTGGCGACTCGCGAGGTCGCCTAGATCGAACGATTCGAGTTCAAGTCGCGATTCGGTGCGCGGGTGAACGGCGACCAGGCGCTGCTGGGTGTGATCATCGATGAGCCATCCCTTGCCGTCGGGCAGCGCGAGCGTGAGCAAGAATCGTTTGGAGTGATAGCGAGGCAACGTTCGCTCACGCGCGAAGACTTCGCGGTTGGGCAGCGAGGGACCAATGGGGCCGAGCCCGGTGCCCTCGCGCGGTCCGCAGCCAGCGAGCGCCACAATCACCAGCACCAGGGCCGGCGCCGCCGATAGAGGGACGGCCCCTAAACGCGCGTGAGCCATTCGGGATGCGAGTTGTCGTTGCCGCGCACGACCGCAAAGTAGCGCGCCTGAAGCTGCCGCGTAATAGGGCCAACTTTACCGTCACCGATCGCGCGATTGTCAACCTCCCTGACGGGTGTGACTTCGGCCGCCGTGCCCGTGAAAAACACTTCGTCTGCGAGCCAAAGCTGGTCTCGCGTAATGCGCGTTTCCACCACGGTGAGGCCCTCTTCGCGCGCGAGTGTCATGACGGTTTCGCGCGTGATGCCTTCGAGAATGGAGCTTGCGAGGTCGGGCGTGTAGATGACGCCCTTCTTCACGATGAAGATGTTCTCGCCTGAGCCTTCTGAAACGTAACCGTTTGTGTCCAGAAGGATCGCCTCGTCGTAACCAGCGAACTTGGCCTCGCGCTTGGCGAGCACGCTGTTGGTGTACTGGCCCATCATTTTGGCCTTCGCCAAGCTGACGTTGATGTGGTGCCGAGCGAACGAGCTGATCTTCGTCCGAATGCCGTTCTGCAGCGCCTCGTCACCAAGGTACGCGCCCCAGTTCCACGCGACGACGGCAGTGCGGGTTGGGTTGTTGGGGACATAGATGCCCATCGCACCTTCGCCGATAAACGCCATCGGCCGGAGGTAGCCCTCCTGCATGTCGTTGGCACGAAGGACGTCGACGCACGCGCGCATCATTTGGTCGCGGGTAACCTTCGGGGCGAGCAGCGCGAGCTTGCAGGTGTCAAACAGGCGATCGATGTGGTCGTTGAGACGAAAGATCGCGGTATTGCCGTCTTGGCGCTTGTATGCGCGAATGCCCTCAAACGCACCGACCCCGTAGTGGAGCGAGTGGGTGAGGATGTGGACGTTCGCGTCCTCCCAATCGATGAGGGCTTCGTCGAGCCAAATTTTCTTGAGCTTGTCGACCATTGGACACTCCGGCAACCCCGCAAGAGGGCACCCGAGCCTAATCTCGCCTTGGGCTCGGTGCCACGAACATTCGCGATCCCCATTGCGTGACGCGTCGCGCAGCGCCAGATTGACGGCACCCATGTGTCCTCATTGCGGCCAAAATGCCCCCATCGTCTATCGCGGCGTCGCGCCGCATTGCACAGCTTGCAACCGTTTGCGCATGCCACTTGCGGGGCCGTCGGTGAACCTGGCGGGTAAGGGCTCACAAGTAACCGGCAAAGTTGCCAATGTGATGGGCAAGGTGATCGGAGGCATCGGCTTCTCGGTTTCGATGCTTGCGGCGGGTCTTGCGTGGGTCCTGTCTCACGACTGGAGCGTCGTTGCGATCGCGAGTCTGCCTGTGCTGGTGCTCTTCGGGGTCATCGCCGCTCCGTTCGTGTTCGGTGGTCAATCACTGGAACAATCGGGAACGAAGCGTGAGTCGCACGTGCGCGAGCAGGCGATCTTCGCGATGGCCGCACAACGAGGTGGCCTGCTCTCTGCGTGGGACGTTGCCGTCGCAATCAGTGCGACCCCCGATTTCGCAGACGCGGCGCTCACCGACATGGCCAAGCGCCTCCCGGAAAAAATCGCGCTCGAACTGCGTGACGACGGGACGGTCCATTACCGCTTCCTCGATGTGCTGCCGCTGCCTGACTGGAATGAGCGCATGCGCGTGGCGACGGAGAGCGCTGCGGCGAGCGATCTCGACAAAGAGGCGGCCGCGGCGGAACGAGAACGGACGGCGAAACGTACAGTAGGTTGACTATGCCGATCTAGACACCGCGTTGCCTCAAGAGCACGTAGGTCGCCCCCTCGCCACCATGGTCACGCGTCGCGGTACAAAACGCCGCGACGTGATCACTCGCAGCACCCTGAGAAAGCCACGCCGCCATCTCGCCGCGGAGCACACCGATGCCGCCGGGCGAATGGTCTCCCTTGCCGTGTACGACGAGTAAGCAACGCTCGCCCTTGGCACGCTTGTCGCGAATGAAAGTGGCGAGTGCGCCCTTCGCGGCCTCGGCGCTTTGGCCGTGAAGGTCGAGCTTTGCGTCGACGGGAATCGAGCCGTGGCGCAATTTTCGTAATAAGTCGTGGGACAGTTCAACCCGGCGTCCTTCGACGCGCTCGCCGTCGTCTTGCACTTCAAAACGCGTTGGGCCTTCGACGAGCTTTCGCAGATGCTCGCGCACCGCCGCATCTTCTCGCTCCTGGACGCTAGGCTCGCTAAGCAGGCGGTGGGCGTGGTCGGCGGCGTGGCTCCGTTCGAGCGAAGTTTGCGACGCCGGAATGCGCCGGTTGGTTTGGTCAATTGGCTTGACGCCGCTCATCATGCGGTGAAACGCAAGCGCTTCTTCTTCAGGCGTCGAAGCGAGAGGCGCGGCTGATTTTGTAACGGGTGCAGCCTTCTTTTGCGGCGAGCCCGTCAGTGGAGCTGCCGTCGCCGCCTTCGCCTCTTGCGCGCGCGCTTCGTCGACCATCTGCTTCTTGAGTTTCGCGAGGTTCGCGAAAGGAGAATCGCTCGATGGCCCTTTCGGCTTCGGTCCTTTGTTCTTCATGGCGCTATCTCTCGTTCACGTGACCGCAAGGCCATCAGCACCGATTGGATGCCTGTGAGCAAGCCGTCTTCGTAGTGCCAGTCAGGATCGTCGAGCTCAGGAAAATCGTGAGGATTGCGAATATCTTCCATCGTGAGGCCAGGCTTGAGGCGCCGTGCGAGCATGATCACCTTTTCGATTTGCAGCGCTTCCATGTCTTGGATGAGGGCGATGATGGATGCGGACTCGCTCACGGTTTGTCTCCACGCGCGAGGCTGACCAGGCGCGGCGCATCATTGGAAATTGCTTCGGTTACAATAAGTTGCTTCGGATAGATGGCGCACGCTGCGCCTTGTTTTGGGCAGATGCCGAGACAATGTGTCTTAGTCACCCACAGGGTGGCGAGCGCTCCGCGGCGTGCAACTTCGCGCTTCAACTCGTTGAAGAGGGCCTCTCCGGCCTCACTGCATCCGGGGCCGAGGACGTCGCCTTCAGCGCGTTGATTCGCGCAAACGAAGATGTGAGCTGTGGGGGCGAGGGACGCGCGTTGCATGGATCACCGCCTCTCGAGACGCAAAAAACGCTCGAGCGTGCAATGCACGAGTGCGTGTTGAATCACGCCATCGTCAAGCAGTCGAGGGAGGTCAATGATATTGACGAGTGTCACTTCGAGCTCTTCGAGCGGATCGAACGCCGTACCGCGGGATAATGTAACATCGCGGGCGATAAATGAGTGGAGTCGGTTGCCTGACAACGCAGGGTTCGGCTGCACAATGCCGAACGGTTCGACGGAGCCCGCCGCGTAGCCCGTCTCTTCGAGAAGTTCACGCGCCGCGCAAACGATCGGCTCCTCGCCCTCGTCGATCACGCCGCCGGGGATCTCGAGTGAGAGTTCGTCGCTGCCGAATCGGTACTGCCAGACCATGACCACTTGGCCCTCGGGCGTGATGGGAATCACGTGGCACCAGTTCGAGCAACGCATGGTGTAGACGTCGCCCCGTCGCAAGCCTTGGCTGTCGTAGAGGTCGCTGTTATCGACCCGAAATATGCGAAAATCGCCCACTTCACGCGTCTCGGTGAGTTGCCACTTCTTCATCGCGGGTGCGAGAAGCACGGGGCTTTTAGGGTCTGTACGGCCAGACGACATTGCCCTCTTGTATCAGCCTCAGTGGGCAACCTTGCACTTTAGATTGAATTCATTAATCTAAAGAAATGAGCATGGTTTCTTCTCAGGGACAGGTCACGATACCGGTACGGGTCCGTCGCACCTTGGGGCTCAATGCGGGTACGGCCGTTGAATTCGATTTGGTTCAAGGCGGCGTGGTGGTTCGCAAAGCGTCTTCCAAGAAAAATCCCGTCGACGAAGTGTTCGGCATCCTCAAGGCCACGGCATGTACTGACGATCTTTTGGAGCAGATGCGGGGCAAGTCAGAGTGAGAACAGCCGTCGACACATCGATCCTCCTCGATGTCTTCTTGCCAGATCCCGTGTTTGGAGAACGTTCGCGTAAGGCGCTCACCGTGCAACACGACGCGGGGGTCTTGATCGTCTGCGATGTCGTATGGGCAGAGACGCGCGCTCATTTCCCCTCGTCTGCCGTGCATCAACGGGTGATGAACAAGCTCGGGTTCGTCTACGAGCCAATAGGCGAAGCGGCTGCCGCTCACGCGGGTGAGGCCTGGCAGGCCTACCGTCGCGCCGGAGGAAAACGAGAACGCCTTGTGGCCGATTTTCTGATCGCCGCTTTCGCGACGCATCAGTGCGACGCGTTGCTTACGCGGGACCGAGGTTTTTACAAACGGCGGTTCAAGCGCCTCAAGGTCATTGAGCCGTAACGACGGGGTCCGCGCGGGCAGACGAGTAAGCTGTCCTCTTGCATCGCGCCGCGCAAAGGCCATGATGCGTGGGCGATGGCAGCGGATAAGGACCCAGGCGAGAAGCTGATCGTCAAAAATCGACGGGCAACTTTCGATTATACGATCGCCGAAACGTACGAGGGAGGCCTCGCTTTGCTGGGCAGCGAAGTGAAATCATTGCGCGCAGGCAAGGTCGACTTGGTTGATTCGTTTGCGCAGGTCGAAAGGGGCCAGATGTGGCTCAAGCAGCTTCGCATCGCGCCACTGCCGCAATCGAGCGCGTATCCACACGAGCCGCAGAGGGCGCGCAAGGTGCTGCTTCATCGGCACGAGATTCAGTCGATCGAAAAGGCGGTAACGCGCTCGGGCTACACGATGATTCCGCTGAGGCTCTACTTCAAGGGGGGACGCGTGAAGGTCGAGCTCGCTCTCGTGAAGGGCAAGAAGACGGTCGACAAGCGCCAAGACTTGGTCCGCAAGGCGGCAGAGCGAGACGCACGCGTCGAGATGGGTCGTGGAAAGCGAGGATCCTGATGGCGCTTGCGAGGCTGGTCTGGCTAAAGGGCGGTGACGGAACGATTGAGTCCTTAACGGGTGACGCGATTCTCATTCGGTCGACGATTCCGTCGCCGCCGGGCTCGCGCCTTGATAGTCAACTTATTGGACTAAGCGGCGAACCAGGCCCCAATTTGCGGGTCAAGATTCACAATTCGAAGAAGCAAAGTGACGGCATGTTCTTGCTCGACGGTCGCGTGCTCGACGTGACGCGCGAGGTGCGCCAGTTTATCGTCAACAGTATTGATGGTTAAACTGGCTGACGTTCGAGCATCGCGCGTCCGAGGCGCATGGCGCGTAACGTGAGCAGTCCGAAGAATACGATTGCGAGCATCCAGAGTGCGGCCATCGACGCCTTGTTCGACCAGTCGAGAATCGCTTCGCCTCCGAGGACACGCTGGACGTGCGCGCGGGGGAGCCAGTGGGAGAGGCTCGTGTCGCTGCCGCCAAAGATGAAGTCGGCCATCAGCGCGAACTGCCCGCCACCACCACGTTTGCCGTAGCTGCCGGCGAAGAGAAAGAGGCTTGCGTATGCGCCGCCGGCCACTCCAAGCGCCCAGGTGCTCTGCGCGAGATCTCCGGCGAGGGCTGGGTCCACGGAGCTATGGGCAACCAGCGCCACCAGGAGCCCAAGCGAACCGGAGACAAGCATCGAGAATGCGATGAGCACACCTGCGCTGTGAAGGACGGCTCGAACAGGCGCTTGACCAAAGCTGAGCGGGAAGGCGATAAGCCCGCGCACGCCGCGTTGCTCGCTTGCGGCGTTCATGGCCGAAAATAGGGCAACGGGAAGCACAAATGACCCGACCCCGCCAGGTAGCACGCTTGTCGCGCCGCCGTGTCCGCGTGCGGCCATTGCCATCGCGAGCGCAAAGGCGATCGAGCCCCAGAAGCCAAAGCTCTTCAAGATGCGACGGATGAGAACGCGTGACCAAAGCGTCATGATGCAACCTCGAGCCGATCGATTGCCACTCGCGTTTCGGCGACTGCGTGGTTGATGGCGTTGATTGCCTTTTCGGTCGAAGGGTTCTCGATCCACAGCGTGCTTCCGCCACTTTGTTCGACGCGTAGATGCGTGTGCTTGGCGAGCGCCTGGGAGAGCACAACTGGGTCACGCGTATCGACTCGAATGCGGCCCTCGGAGCGAAGGACAATCTCGCTCGCGGGGTCTCGAACCGTGCCGCACTCTCTTGCGGCAACGAGCACCGCTGCGCCGTCCGCCGCACGTGTGCGCAGCAACGAGAGAAGCGACGGCGCAACGCGTCCGTCGAGGGGGCCTTCGTCGAGCAAGAGGATGCGAACGGAGTCACTGCCGACGGCTTCGAGGAGAGCGATAGCCCGCAGCGTTGCCGGGTCGAGTTCGCGCACGCGCGCCTTCCTCAAGCCGCCGAGTGCGAATTGGTCAAGTAGATAGACAGAAGATAGAGCCGTTTGTCGTGCGGCCGCTGCGATGGCGAGCGCCTCGCTTACCGTGAGATCGCGGGGCCAAGGGATTGCCTCGGGAATGTGGGCCACCGCCAACCAAGGCACGCCCTTGCCGAGCTTCGTTGTGCATCCACGTGCTGGGGTTGATCCAGAGAGAGCGCCGAACAGCGCCGCCGTGGATCCATCGACACTCTTGACGAGGACATGCAGGCCCGGCCCCCAAGACGCGGAAAACTTTGGAATAGCGCCGACTGCCGTTTCGCACTGGAAGCTTAGGAGGGTCATCGGCCCGCCTCGCCGACAACGCGCGCCCACTCGAGCTTGATTATGCCCACCGCGAAGGCGACGACGGAGGCCAAAATGAACACCGCGATGATCAGTTTTGAGACGTCCCCGCGCGAAAGCGAATCGACAAGAGTCGAAAGCAACGCAGAAATCGACGTCATGCCGCGCATCTCTTTTGAGAGGGAGAGACTCGAACCAACGAGTTCCGGAATCGTCAAGATCGCGAACAGTCGCAGGTAACCACCGGCGCGCGATCTTCCTCCGAGAGCAGCCATCGCAACGGAGGAAAGGGTTGCCGCGAAGACGACGGTTGAGATGAGACACGCCACGAGCATCAAAAAAATGCGCCCGTGGTCAGCTGGGGCGAGCGCAAGTGCAGCCACTCCGACCAAGAGGACCGGCGGAAGCGCGACGGCGCAAAGCCGCCCAAACATGCCAAAGAGGTAGGCCTGCCACGCGGTGTTCCGTCCGGTGCGCAGTTGCATGAAGGTGGCGAGTCCGTCGTCGCGAAGCCTGTGCAGAACGCGCACGCTGAGAGCGAACGCGATGAGCACCAAGGCGCCCCACCAGATGAGGCTCGTCGACAGTCGCACGGCACCGGTGAGCGCGATGCCATCGTGCCGCACTTTGAAGGTCACCACGAGGCACGCGAGGGTTGATAACGCGACGATGAAAACGCCCACCCACGCGAGCCATGAGCTCGAAAGGCGAAAGCCCTGGGCAAAGTCGGGTCTCATGTACGTGAGCATCGTACGCGCATTGCCGCGTTCACGCATGATGGTTGCAAAGCAGTGGGCAGTGGCATCATTTGGCATAGGCCAGTACCCACGATCGGAAACCACAAACCCATGAGCTACAAGCTCGTCTTCGCCTTCTCGTGTGCTTCGGCGCTGGGGGTCACGGCGAACAATGCAACCGTGAGGCTTCACTGCGCGACTGTGCAGCCATCGTGACTGTTCTGCGTTCGCCCACCCTCAGTGTGGCGGAGTGCACCACGTGACGGTCCACGAATTCTCTCAGCGGCCCGTACTCAGCGGTGGGTCGTGGGTTCATGCGGGTGGCACGCGCGATGCTTCAGCGGCGGCGTTCCGGTCACACTCTTGAAGGAGAAATTCTCATGTCAATTCTCGTCCGCAAGGAAAACGACAACAAGTACGCACCGCTTGCCTCACTCGAAGGCCTTCCAGGTCAGGTCCGCATGATGCGCGATCTCATGAACTGGGACCCCTTCCGCGAGATGAGCGCGTACGGCCCCCCCATCACCAGCGGATACATTCCGTGCTTCGAGGTGAAAGAGACCAAGGATGGTTACCTTTTTCGCGCAGACGTCCCCGGGGTGCGCGAGGCTGACCTTGACATCACCGTCACACGCAATCGCCTCACCGTCTCCGGCAAGCGTGAAGCCGACAAGGAGGAAAGCACTGACACGTTCTACGCCTACGAGCGGGCCTACGGTTCGTTCACTCGGTCGTTTACTCTTCCTGAGGGGGTGGATGCGAACGCGGTTCACGCCGACCTCAAAGAGGGGGTTCTCACGCTTCTTGTGAGGAAGACGCCTGAAGCGCAGCCAAAGAAGATTGCCATCCAGTCGGCGGGGAAGCGTTCCTAGACAAGGCGAAGCCATCGCGCACACGAATACCGCCGCAGCCTTGCAAGGGTTGCGGCGCTTCATTTTTTCAACGCGCGCCCGCGTCGCAGGGGGCTGCGCTCGCTGCGATCCCCCTGTACGTTCCCCGGCATGGTCACGACATGAGCGAGCAGGAAACCCACTGGTTGGCCAACATCCACCGTCCTGGCGTGCCGCAGTTGACAGCGCGAGCAGTGATCGCGGGCATGGCGATTGGCGCGGTCATGTGCTTGTCGAACCTGTACGTGTTTTTCAAGACGGGCTGGTCGATGGGCGTGACGATCACCGCAGCCATTTTGGCGTTCGCGCTCTTTCGCCTGCTCCACGCAGCGAAGCTCACGCACCGCCCGCTGACGGCGCTTGAGAACAATGCGCTCACCACCGTCGCGTCCGGTGCGGGCTTCATGACCGGAGGGGGCAACATGGCGGCCTTCGGTGCGCTGGTCATGGTGACCACGGTTCGGCCCGATCCAAAGCTGCTCATTCTGTGGTTCGGTGCGATCGCGGCGTTGGGTGTGTTCACAGCGATTCCGATCAAGCGCCAACTCATCAACCGCGAGGCGCTGGTCTTTCCAACAGGCACAGCGACCGCCGAGACGCTGCGCGCGATTCACGGAGAGGCCTCCAGCGAAGGTGCGTCAGAAGGCAACGCCCAAGCCCGTGCGCTGGGGTACGGCGCCTTGTTTGCGGCGGCGCTGGCGTTTGTGCGCGATGCCAAAGCCGCGTGGATGCCGTGGAACCTTCCCGGTGTCGTAAAGTTGCCGTTCACGATTGCGGGCAAAGCCGCGGTGGAGTGGACGTTGGCCATCAAGTCGGAAGTGGTGCTCGTTGGCGCGGGTGCCCTCATGAGCTTTCGCACGGCGTGGTCGCTGCTCTTGGGCGGCGTGCTGACGTACGCATTTTTGGCGCCGGCGTTGCTCGCGGCCAGCGTCATCAAGGGCACTGGCTACAAGGCCATCGTCGCGTGGACGGTGTGGCCTGGCGCCGCGGTGCTCGTCGCATCGGGCTTGGTTTCGTTTGCGCTGGATTGGCGAAGCGTTGCGCGATCATTTTCGGGGTTGCTGCGCGTGTTTTCACGAAGCCAGGATGCGACGACGGATCCGATGGACGCGGTCGAGTGTCCTGGGTGGTGGTTCCCTGCGGGCTTTGCAGTGCTCGCGCCTGTGGTCGTGCTGTTGATGGTGGTACTCTTTCAGATTCCGTGGTGGGCGGGGCTTATCGCAGTGCCGCTGGCCGTCGTGATGGGCTTCGTGGCCGCGCGCGTGACCGGTGAGACGGACGTGACGCCGACCAAGGCGCTGGGGCCGGTTACGCAACTGGTGTTCGGCGTGCTGACGCCGGGCAACTTGGCGGGCAACATCATGAGCGCGAATGTGACGGGCGGCATCGGCCTGCACGCCGCGGACTTGCTCACAACGCTGAAAACCGGGTG
>CAMBEV010000058.1 GCA_945865595.1 Nannocystis exedens
AATCACGGCCGGTGAACCCAACACGCGCAGGCTCTTCATCATGATCAGGTTTGTCGGCAGCATGTTCACGTTCGGGGCACCGCGCAGTCCTTTGCCCTTCGCGACAAAGGGCGTCGACGCCCAGCCCACGATCAAGAATCGCCCATCGAACGCTGCGCAATGCATGCTCTCGATCGAAATGTCGCCACCAACGCTGTCGTAGACAACGTCAACGCCCTTACCGTTCGTCAGCGCCTTCACTTCGTCGCGAAAGCGCGCGACCGCACCGCTGTCGTCGATCGTGCGCACGACGTGGTCGACGCCGTGGGCCTTGAGCGCCTCAAGCTTGGCGAGGTGCACGGCCGCAAGACCCGTTGATCCCGAAGCCCCGTGAATCAGGATCGTTTCACCTGCTCGGAGCTGACCACGCGCGATGACGCAGTGATAGGCCGTCTCGTAGTTGCCGAGAAAACTCGCTGCCTGATCGAAGCTGAGGTTCGCGGGCAGTCGCATCACGGCATTCGCCGGCGCGACCATGTACGAGGCGAAACCGCCGTACTTCTGGTACGCGCCCTTCGACCGCGGCCCGGCTAAGAAGCCGTCCACGATCACGCTGTCACCAACCCCAACGCCAGACACATCGCGACCCGCCCAAACGACAACGCCCGCTGATTCAAGTCCTGGCGTATACGGCGGCTGCGCCATGTGCTGGTACTGGCCGCTGCTCATCAACAGATCAACCCAGCCAACGGCGGCGCTCCTGACAGCAACGACCACATCGGAGGGGTCGAGGTCGGCGGGGTCCGGAGGAAGCTGCGGCTCGATCGAGATGAAGCGTTCGAGTGCGTCGAGCGGCGTTTCGCCAAATTCAGAGACGACGACTTTCTTTCCGGCCTTTCCGTACGTGATCATTGGCCTCTTGTTTTGGTGGAGTTTAGCCCAATGCAACGATCTGCTCAGCGACCTCGAGCAATGTCGCACCATGCACGTCGGGCATGACCCGCTTTTGCAACGCGCTCACGCCCGCTCGTAGGGGACAGAGCTCGCATCGATTGTCCGCGAAAATGAGTCCGGTGCGCATGCCCGCGGCTTGCCCAGCCAACATGTCACCCGTGCTGTCGCCCACTATCCACGACGTGGCCAGATCGAACCCAAGCGACGCCTGCAGCGCGTGCAGCATCCCGGGCTTTGGCTTGCGGCAATCGCAATCGAACGTCAGTGATGCATCGCCCGACGGCGCGCCAACCGGATGGTGACAGCACGCGGCGACCTCCGAAATCACGACCCCCTCGCTGGCGAGAATAGCCACGAGTGCATCGTTCGTTTTCTTGACGGCCTCCACCGAATAGTAGCCTTTTGCTGGACCCGGTTGATTCGTCGCGATCGCGAGCACAAACCGATGCGCCTGCAAGACTCGTAGCCCGTCGACGACACCCGTGAGCAGCCGAAGCTGCGACGGATGAAAGGCTGTGCAAATTGTGCCCGTCTCTTCGTCGCGCACGAGATCGATCAGCGTCGCGTCGCGATCAAGAACCACAGCCCTCACGGTAGTCAACTCACTTCACCGATTCCCACTTTGTCGCAGAACGCTGCAATGCCGGGTGGCTCACCAAAAGATGCCACACGACTGCGCACATGCCCTCAGTGTGCGGGGTAACGCGATCGCTCGAGACTGTTGGAATGATGACGCACGCGTCAGCGACCTGCTTGGTAAACCCACCATCACGCCCGACGATTCCGAACACCCTGGCGCCGACTTCTTTCGCATGCTCAATCGACTTGACCAAATTGACGGATACGTTTTTCTCGCGACTGCCTCCGCCAACGGAGAAAACGAGAATGCCGTCGCCCTTTCGCAACCGGGATACCTTGAGCCATTCGGAGAACGACGTATCCCAACCCTCGTCGTTTACGCGCGCCGTGAGCTCTGAAACGTTGTCGGTGGGTGCGTAGGCTTCAAAGCCGCACAGCTTTCGAAAATCGTTCACGGCATGGCTCGCGTGCCCAGCTGAGCCACCGACTCCGAGAATGAACAAGCGCCCGCCATCTTCACGCACCGCCGCAAGGCCCCTGGTCATCGCTTCGATGGACGCAACGTCAAGCTGGCCAATGATCGCCGCGCTTTCCTTCAGAAACTGATCAGTAAATGTCATTGACGGTATCCCTTGTGCCGCTCAAGAGCGATGAAAGTTCGCCATAATCCGTGCGCCGTCAAAGTCGAAACGGAAACGCATGGGGCGTAGGCCGCGCGCGACAAGTGCATCATACACACGCCTCTTGTCGGGCTGCCGCACGTAGAACATGAAGAAGCCGCCTCCACCTGCGCCCATGAGCTTGCCTCCGATGGCGCCCGCTTTGCGAGCCGCGTCGTAGTGCTCGTCGATCACGCTGGTGGCCATCTTGGAGGCAAGTTTCCGCTTGTTGGCCCAGTGCTCATGAAGGAGTTCACCGTAGGCATCACTGTTGCCGCTCAGGAGGATCTTCTTCGTTTCATAGCCGAGCGCTTTGATGCGATGCATGCGCTCGACGGCGCCATCTTGATTGCTCGTGATCACCTGGGCTTGCTCGGTGAGCACCTCAGATGCCGAGCGTTCAACGCCCGAGTAGAAGATGAGTAAGTTGCTTTCCAATTCGTCAATCAGGTCTGCCTGTAGCTGAAGTGGCTCAACCTCGACCGATCCATCGCGGTGAAATGTGAACGCGGTAATGCCGCCGTAGGCTGCAATGTACTGGTCCTGTTTGCCGATCGGTTCTTTGAGGATGTCGATCTCGATCTTGCAGGCCTCTTGGGCGAGCTGCGCGCTTGGGATGTGCTCTCGCTTGAACGTGTGAAGGCCATTGAGCAGCGCCACAGTAAATGTGCTTGACGATCCGAGGCCAGAATTTGCCGGGACGTCGGCTAAGCTATGGAGCTCGAGGCCTCCGCGCAGATCTGTGAACCGGAGCGCCTCGCGAAAGATGCGGTGTTCAATGTCATCGATGGAATCGACGTGCTCGGTCTTCGAGTACGCAAGGCGAATGTCGCTGTAAAATCGCTTCGCAACGCTCACAAAGACGTACTTGTCGATCGCCCCTGCAACCAAGAAGCCGCCATGTTCGCGCGCGTAGCTGGGGAGGTCTGTGCCTCCACCACCAAGCGAAAAACGTACGGGTGCGCGAGAAACGATCATATGTGGTTACCTTTACGGGTGTGCCCAAGCAACGCCGACAGCTCTCGCCAGCCCTCGGGCGAGCCGATCTCGTAGAACCGATCGGGCGCAACAATCGCCCGCAGCCGGCCGGCCGCAGTCAGTCGTGTTTGCAGCCCGTCGAGCCCGGTCTGCACACCTTCTTCGAGCGCCTCAAACACGCTTCGCCGAAATGCGAGGCAACCGTAGTCGATGTGGTCAAACCGAGCGTCGGCGGTTCCCTTTTCATACGCGGCGATCCATGCGGCGTCGCGTGACAGCCGTACGTTCGACGAATCCCACCTTCCTCGATTGCAGTAGACGGACATCACGCCGTCGCAATCCTCGTGCTCACGCAGCATCGCCAACGGTGCTGCGTAGTCGAATGGCAAGTAGCTATCGCCGTACGTGACGACGAATGTCTCCTCGAGTTGGGACAGCGCCGCACGCACCGCGCCCGCCGTCCCGAGCAAGCGCGGACCCTCGTCGGCATAGTCAACGCGCAGACCAAACCGCGATCCGTCGCCCACCGACGCACGCACCTGTTCGCCAAGGTGCGCGACGCAAAGCAACGCGCGCGAGAAGCCGCACGCGGCAAGCTTCTCGAGCTGCCAGTCGACAAAGGGTCGGCCCGCGACTTCGAGCAGCACCTTGGGGACCGCCTCGGTGTGCGGGCGCATGCGCGTTGCGAGACCCCCCGCGAGAATGACGGCCAGCATATGGAAGTGGGCCATGACAGACTTGAACTGTCAGCCAACGGATTAAGAGTCCGCTGCTCTACCAATTGAGCTAATGGCCCCAGAAGCGAGCGGCGGTCGTACCGGCCTACCGGGTCCTCGTCAAGCACGTTCGGCTCCAAGGTTCGTCGTGCGAACGCGCCGCGTGCTGCCTTGCTCGCCACGGCCCTCGCAGGACGCCATCGTCGGGACTACACTGGTCCCCCCATGGCCAACCCCGTCTACATCGTCAGCGCCGCGCGTACCCCCATCGGCGCCTTTGCAGGTGCGCTTTCCTCGCTACGTGCACCCGAGCTCGGGGCGATCGCCATCCGCGGCGCCCTCAAACGCGCGGGGCTTAGCGCTGATGCGGTGCAAGAGGTCTTCATGGGCAACGTACTCTCGGCCGGCATCGGCCAAGCCCCAGCGCGCCAAGCCATGATCTTCGCCGACGTCCCCAAGTCCGTTCCCGCGACAACCGTCAGCAAGGTGTGCGGGTCGGGTCTGCAGGCCGTCGTATTTGGAGCCAAGACCGTAGCCTTAGGTGACGCCGACATCGTTATCGCCGGAGGCATGGAGTCCATGTCGAACGTGCCCTACTACCTCGACAAGGCGCGCTCCGGCTACCGCATGGGAGACGGCAAGTTAATTGACGGCATGATCTTCGACGGTCTGTGGGATCCGTATTCGAACGTTCACATGGGGGTCTGCGGCGACAAGTGCGCGAAGGAGTACAACTTCTCGCGCGAGGCCCAGGACGAGTTCGCCAAAGAGAGCTTCCGTCGCGCACTCGCAGCACAAAAGGAAGGCGCGTTCACCGCTGAAATCGAAGCGGTTCCCGTTGCTCAGAGGAAAGGCGACCCGATCATCGTCAGCCACGACGAGGGGCCCAGCAAGGGCGATCCCACCAAGTTCGCCGGCCTTCGTGCCGCGTTCTCTAAGGACGGAACCATCACCGCCGCGAATGCATCGTCCATCAACGATGGCGCAAGCGCACTGATCCTCGTGAGCGAAGCCGCTGTCAAAGCCCACAAGCTTGAGCCCCTCGCGCGCATCGTCGGCTACGCGAATGCGGCGCAAGAGCCCGAGTGGTTCACCACCGCCCCCGCAAAAGCGATCGAGGCCGTGTGCGCTAAGACAGGGATCGCAAAAAGCAGCATCGACCTTTACGAAATCAACGAGGCCTTCGCCGTCGTCGCGATGGCGTGCGCCAAACTCACGGGCATCGACCTCGCGCGCGTCAACGTACGCGGCGGCGCTGTTGCGCTTGGTCATCCCATCGGTTCGTCGGGCGCACGCATTTTGACGACGCTCCTGCACACCATGAAGGATCAGAACGCCAAGCGCGGTCTCGCTACCCTTTGCATTGGCGGCGGCGAGGCGATCGCGCTGATTGTCGAGCGGTGAACCGCGCTGTCGTCGTCTCGGGCGGCGCCTCTTGCACCGTCAGCGTCTTTCCGGTGAGGACCCCAACGCTGCCGCCCGCCACTCACACCAATAGCTACGCCATCGGTTCGCGCGAGGTCGTGCTCGTTGAACCTGCAACGCCCTACGAAGAGGAGCAGCGGGCTTGGATCGACTGGGTGCGCGGCATGCCCTCGCGCGGCCAGACGCCGGTCGCCATCTTTGCCACGCACTACCACCGTGATCACGTGGGTGGCCTCGAAGTCCTTTCGCGCGAGTGCGGCCTCCCGGTCTGGACGCACGAACTGACGGCGAAGAGGGTGGGGACACACCTCGTGCAGCGCCACCTTGCTGACGGCGATTCAATTGTGCTTAACGGCGTTACCAATGAGCATTGGCGCGTACTGCACACCCCAGGGCACTCGTGGGACCACCTCTGCCTCTTCAACGCGGAAGAAGGCGTGTTGGTCGTCGGCGACATGGTGGCCAGCGTGGGCACTATCTTGATCGCGCCCGGCGACGGCGACATGCAAGTTTACCTCGATCAGCTCGATCGGCTCGCGCGCCTCGGAGCAACGACCGCACTGCCTGCGCACGGCACAACGATCACCGACCCCAAATCTCTCTTTCGACGTTACGTTTTGCACCGTTTGATGCGCGAGGCGAAGGTTCTCTCGGCCCTTGAGGCATTTGGCGCCGACGGCGCGACCGACGCCGCGTTGTGCAAGACCGCGTACGGCGACACACCCGAGCATCTTTTTCCACTCGCAATCCTCAGCCTACGGTCGCATCTCAAGAAGCTTGTCGACGACGGCAGGGCGGTCATGGCCACTGCAGAGCGCTATCGGGTAAGCCCATGAGCTGGGTGCGTGGCTATCTCGCAATGTCGTCCGCGATGGGAGAAGATCGCGCGGTTGCGATTGCCTCGCTCGGTCAGGCACCCGCGGGTGAGGCCGAGCGCATGACAGGCAAGGACCGCAAACGGCGCGCAGAAGATCTCGCCACCGCACTCGTAGACATCGCGACAGCACTTGAGGAGGCGCGTCTATGAGCCGCGTGATCAAGACGGACCGCTTCGAACGGGTTACACTTGGGAGCGAACCGATGGCGCCGCGCATCGTGCGTCGTGAGATTCTCGAAGCCACGGTCAAGGCAGCGGCAATCGTCAAGGAAGCGCAACGTCAAGCTGGTTTACTTGACACAGAGGCGCGTGCAAGGGTTGCGCAGATCGAGCACGCGGTTGCGACCGAAGCGCGCGCGCACGAAGAGGCACGTGTACTCACTCTCCTCTTGCAGCTCGAAGAGGAGCGCGCATCCCTCGCCAAGCAAGCAGAGGCGGGCGCGGTGGAGCTCGCGGTGCTTCTCGCCGAGCGACTCGTCGGCCACGCTCTCCGACTCGAGCCTCAGCTCGTCGCATCGCTGGCGACCCAGACGCTTGCAAAAGCGCGCGGGTGCGTGGGCATGACCCTTGTTGCGCATCCCGATGATGAGGCGACCCTGCGCGCGCTTCTGACGACTTACCCGTCTGTCCGGCTTGAAGTCGACGCGAACCTCTCTCGCGGCGACCTCCGACTGGTTACCAATCTCGGAGTGATCGATGCCACCATCCGACCCCAACTTGCCCAGCTCGCCCGCGCCCTCCACAGCGACCTCTGATAGACTTGACTGGCGCCGCAGCGGGCTGTTGTTCGCGGCGACGGTCCTCAGCGTATTTGTGACTTCGTTCGCGAGCGATCCCGGTGAGCACCTGCGTGCAAGGGCCCTCGGTGCATTCGAGTTCACGGCAACGATCCTGGGCATTCTCTTGGCGCACGAGTTCGGCCACTACATCGCCGCGCGCTTGCATCGTGTTCCCGTCTCGCCCCCGTACTTCATTCCGCTGCCCATGCTGTCGCCATTCGGGACGATGGGCGCTGTCATTCGGATGCGCGATCGCATCGCAACACGCAACGCGCTGCTCGACATTGGCGCCGCAGGACCGCTAGCGGGACTTGTGCTGGCGATTCCGCTCTACGCGTGGGGCATCGCACACAGCAAGGTGATTGCGATTGGCAGCACGGATGGATGGCAGGTCGGCACCTCGGTCCTCATCAAGGTTCTTGACGGACTCTTTGGGCCGCATGTGCCGCCTGGGCACGACATTTCGCTGTCGCCGATGGCGTTTGCTGCGTGGGCGGGCTTCTTTGTGACGATGATCAACCTCTTGCCACTGGGTCAGCTCGATGGCGGGCATGTTGCGTTCGCGCTGTTCGGCAAGCGGCAGAACACGATCGGCAAGTGGGTCCACCGCGCGATGCTCGCGGCCTTCTTTGCCGCGATCCTGACAGGCGTGGGTCGTGACCTGCGGGCCCATCGTGGACTTTGGCAAGTCGGTGGACATGTGCAAGCTGCACTATTTTGGCTGATGTGGTTCGAGGTGCAAGCCGTGCTTGCGGCGCTGACGCGGCCACCAGACAAGGCGCGTCTGTCGAACTCAACGCGACTGGTCGCTGTGGTGGGCCTTGCAGTGCTCGCAAGCCTAGGGCAGAAGAACGCGCCCGCAACACTTTGGGTGTGTTGGTTTGTTGGGCTCGCGGCTCTCCTCGGCATGGAGCTGAAGTTCGGCATTCTTGGCGACGCCTCGCCACTCGAGCATCCGCCGACGAACGATCACACGCTATCGCCCGCACGCAAGGTTGTCGCCGCCGTCACATTGTTACTCTTTGTGTTACTTTTTATGCCGACGCCGATGAGCGTCTAGCAGGCAAGGCAGCGCGCGCTGCCCCCATAAGAGACAGCGCGCACGACTCGCGAGACCCGAAGGATTGATCTTCACGTTGGCTGTCGTCGATGATGTGAACTGCGCTTGCGTGTATCGGTGTTCACCGGACGAGAACCGGTTCGGCGACATCGTGCGCAAGCCGTGGTACGAACCCGCGCCCGAGGAAGCTCGAGAGCGTGAAGCCGTCGGTTTTACAGGAGAAGGTACGGAATGAACCCTCAGCGGATTGTTTGGTTGACCCTGTTGGTTGGAACGCCTGCCGCTTGCACGTCGGTACCCGATTCGCGATTCGCCGACGCTGATATCTCCGCGATTAACGGCGGAAACGGTGACAACGGTGACAAGGGGCCGTCGTTCGGACCCGTCGGTGACGGCGGAAGCAGCGGCCCGTGCGTGGCGTCGTCCAAAAATTACGACATCCCCGGCAACGGCTGCGACGACGACGGCGACGGCCAGACCGACAACGCCGCAAGCTGCGATGCCGCGCTCGCTCCTGCAGGCAACGCGACCGACTTTGCCAAGGCGCTCGGGCTGTGCCGCAATGCGAGCGACGGCGGCTGGGGCATCATCAGCGCCGAGTACCGCGGTGGCTACAACGCTCCGGGTAAACTGAACGATCAGCAACACGGCATTCTCGCTAAGTTCGGCGACACCCTCGTGCCGCGCGAAGGGTCAAAACTCGGGGTCATCAGCTCGGGGTTTGCACGCGAGTTCAACGCCGCCAGTGGCACGAACGCCTGCTTCGTTTCGCTCGGCAACATGGGCAACGCCAAGTCAAGCGTCCTCGCGGGGTACCCGAAGGCCGTCAAGGGCTGCACGTCGAGCAAGGATGTCAACGACGTCATCGTCGTGCGGCTCAAGTTGCGCGTGCCCGCAAATGCTAAGGGCCTGTCGTTTGATTTCAATTTCTTCACGAGCGAGTGGCCCGCATTTGTGTGCTCGAACTACAACGATGCGTTCTTGGCTGTGCTCAAGTCGGCAGCGTTCAACGGCGGCAAGCCAGAGAACATTTCGTTCGACCCCAACAACAACCCGGTCAGCGTCAACAACGACTTCTTCGATCGATGCACGCCCCATGTCACCACCGGTTGCTACGGCGACAAGCAGGCGCAGTCATCCTGCCCCGGTGGCGAGAGCGAGCTTAAGGGCACTGGCTACTACTGCAAAGAGAAGTACTGCGCACCCGAGAGCAAGGACGTGAGCACGGGCGGCGGCGCAACGGGTTGGCTTCAAACGAAAGCGCCTGTGCAGCCCGGCGAAGAGGTTCAACTCGACTTCATGATCTGGGACACCGGCGACAGTGCGCTCAACTCATCGACGCTCATCGACAACTTCCGTTGGGAAGCGTCAGAGACAACCACAGTCACCGACCGACCTCGGTAAGGGGCGCAGCGCAGGCCCCGACTCTACTTAAGCTCCCGCGAGCTCCCTGCTTCGAGGCACGCCGTGCGAACCATCTGCAGGGCCATATACGCCGCACGCATCTGTATATCGCCGCGGTCGCCCGTGAAGTTGTGCTCACGCACCATCGTTCCCGTAGGGCCGGAGACCGAAATGTAAACGAGACCGATCGGTTTCGTTTCGGTCGCACCCCCAGGGCCTGCGATACCGGTGATGCCGATGCCAAGGTCGGCCTGCGCGGTGCGCTTGACGCCCTCGGCCATCGCCGCGGCCACTTCACTGCTCACTGCGCCATGCCAACGAAGTACGTCCTCGGCGAGACCGAGAAACTTCGATTTCGCGGAGTTGGCATAGGTAACCGCATCTGCGACGAAAAAGTCGCTTGCGCCTGCGTCACGTGTGAGAAGGTGGCCGAGCAGTCCGCCGGTGCACGACTCTGCGACCGCAAGCGTGAGCCCGCGACTGCGCAGAAGGCGACCCACGTGCGCGGGAAAGGTGTCGTCGCCTTCGCCAAACACCCACGGTGCAAGGCGCGCTCGGACCTCAAGCGCTGCGCGCTCAGCGCGTTCACGGGCGATGAGATGCGTTTCAGCATGGGCAAGTATCTTGACTTCGACCTCAGGAAAGTGGACGCGATAGCCGATGACAACATCAGGGTTTGCCGCTTCGACTCCCTCAAGTCGACCACCAACTTGACTTTCTGGTAAGCCGAACACCTTCAGGCGCACTTGAAACGCACTCGTGGTTGACAGCTCATGGATGCGCGGGAGGACGCAATCGCGGTAAAGGCGCTCCATCTCTTTCGGGACACCGGGTAGAAAGAACGCGCGAGCACCGTTTGCCTCGACGGCGAACCCGGGCGCCGTGCCGATGGGATTGGGTAGTACCTCTGCGCCGTCTGGAACATCGGCCTGCTTTGCATTCGAAGGGCTCAGTTCGCGACCCGCGAGCGACAGCCTGCGGCGAATCGCGTCAAGCGACGCTTGGTCACAAACGAGATCGACGCCGAGCGCAGAGGCGATTGCGCTCGCGGTCAGGTCGTCGGTGGTGGGTCCCAGGCCGCCGGTACAGACGATGACGCGCGCGGTTCGTGTGAGGCGCTGAAACGCCGCGAGAATGCGTTCTTTATTGTCGGCGACACTGACAGCCTCGACGACGTCAAAGCCGAGATCGGAGAGCGCTGACGAGAGCCACGCAGAGTTGGAATTGACGAGCTCACCGCGGGTGAGTTCGGTACCTATTGTGAGGACAGCGGCGGTCATGAGGGACCGGCGAGCCTACCGCTTTCGTAACCCGTTGCTAGCTTTTTGAGCGTCACTTGACATCGTACGCACATCGGAAACCGGTCGCCCGATCGCGATAGCCAAACGGGTGTTCGCTACGTGACCAGTTGCGAAGTTCGGTCGCAAGCGGTGACCGCCACGAACCGCCTTTTGCAACGTCGAACGCGGCTCCGTTGTTGTATGTAACCCACTCGGATACGTTTCCTGCAAGGTCGAAAATTCCGTCTTGGGTTGCACCCCGGGGGTGCGCTCCAACCGCGTCGGTCTGCGATGCGCGACCGCATTGCCCCCCCGCCTTGCCCCATGATGCGCGTATGCAAACGGCGCCGGTGTCGCCCCACGGGTAGCGGCGTTGACCATCACCAACCGCAGCGGAGATCCACTCGTCTTCGCTTGGCAAACGCCCGTGGTGCGACGCGCAGAATTGCGCGGCTTCAGCAGAGGACACGTTGGATACTGGCAGACGAGTGGCTGCCACACGCCGCCCTGGCTCGCGCCACGCGAAGTAGCGCGCCTCGGTTACCTCGTATGCATCGATGCGAAACGCCGCAGTGCTCACGGTGCGTGGCCGAACGCGCCCTTCGGCCTCCCAGTCGCTCGGCCCTACAAAAATGGTGCGAGGGGGGACAGCAATCTGCGACTTCGGTGCATCGCAGCCACCGTTGGGTAGCTGGACGAATGGGTCGGAACAGCGCTCTGCGACGCAAGAGCGGGCGACGTCGTTTGTTCCACCTTCGCAGGCGGTTGGGGGCCTGCAGCCGCATCCCAAGCCGAGGCTAAGAAGAGCCGCAGTTGGCCCGCGCATTCCTGGTTAGGTCCCCGAGCGTGCAGACCGAATGGCCTTCACGCATGCGCGGTAAGTGAGTTCGTCACTGAACGCGATCTCTTTTCCGCCCCAGCGAGCCTCGAGGTACTGCTCAGTGAGGGTGAGGACGTCCACGGCAAGCGTCGGGCTTGCCGACCCGACCTCAACCGCAAAACGAAGCGGGGGCGTCGTCGGAGTACGAACGAAACCATGCACGGCGAGTGCCCCCTCAAGAGCTCGGTAGAGTGCGACCGACCTCTCGGCGTGGCGACTGGGCCTTGGTGCACCATCGCGACTCGCCTTTGCCGCGCGACGCTGACGCCAGAAGTGGACCGCGGCGCCGACGGCGACGCCCATGGCAACAAGCACCGCGATTTTTCGAAGCGGCGGCCGCTCGATGTCGGCGCGGTGAACGCCGGTTTTTCTGGCGATCGCGCTAAACACGCTCGTCTGAAGGCGCATATCGTAACCAATGACGTAACGATTCCAGCGTTGCGCGAGAGCGTCGACAACGTCGAACATGTAGCCACGCGCGCCAGTTGGGCTCGACACCGAAACTGTGCCCGCCGGCGGCGTCGGATCGTAGGTCTGCCAAACGCCCCTGACGTAGTCGCCGGTGTGAAGAACCTCGACCCACGAGTGCGCGTCACCCTGGCGAACGGCGTAGAATTGCCCGAAGCGGTTGAAGGTACCGCCGACAAGGCCGGTCACATTTCGGGTCGGTATGCCCACAGCGCGAAGCAGAACCGCCATCGCGGTCGAAAAGAACTCGCAGTGACCGCCACGCGACTCGAACAGGAAATGGTCAAGCGGATCGTCTTTGCCGCCGGAGGGCGAATCCAGGGCGTAGCGAAAGTTGCGACGAAGGTACTGCTCGACGGCCTTGGCTTTGCCGACGGTAGTTGGCGCACCTTTGGTGAGCTCAACGGCAAGGTTGCGAACGCGGTCGGTGAGCAGCGGGGGCAGGGTGAGGTAGCGTGCAACACGGTCGGGAGCGGTGCTCTCGGCGTACCGAAGTGCCTCACGGCCGACGCTCACTTCGTAGCGCAAGCCGCGCAAGTCTTGGTTCGTATAGCGGAAGTCCTGCTCGTGCCCTCGGGTGAGTTCGACGGGCTGATTGAGAGCCGTTTGATGCGGCATCACCGCAAGAGCGACCGTGCCATCGGGCACGAAAACGACGGGCGGATCGATGGGCTCGAGGTCAATGACGAGCCGCGAGGTCGCCTTGCCATGGGCCATCGTGTCACGCACGATGTTCGACATGCCGCGCGTGGAGTCACGAGCCGTGTTCGACCGCATCCATGCGCGGCCATCGTAGGTGTCGAATGCGGCGCCGCGAAAACGTACCGGATAGCGCGGGGGCGGGTCCTTCAGGTCGGTGACCTCGAACCGCAATGCGAGCGAGGAGTCGCTACGTAGTACACCTACTTGACCAAGATCAACGTGGTCGGAGAAGCCGATCATCGTGCCGCTCTTGCCGTGGTTCGCGGTGAAAAGGGCGAGGCCCACGCGTGGGAACAGCACGAACAGCAGCGTGGTGCATGCGAGTACGGGGATCGCGAGGGCTACCGTCCCAGCAAGGAAACCCCGACCCACAACGCGTCGGCTCCCCAAGATGCGAGGGACGTCGACGGGAAGCCCCGTTCGGTCGCGAGCACCCTGGCGGTAGTTACCCTCCACCTCACGCCGTAAGTGGCTGAGCACGAGCGCGCCCGGCGCGACCAGCACGAAGGCGATGAAGCACAGACCGTACGCGAAGCTACCCCCGAGCACGGTCCCCGCGATAAAATGTAACAACGCAAGTAATATAATCTGCTGGTCATGTGCCGCCCCGCGACGCGTAATCAGTCTTACGATTTGAAGCAGCGACGCGAACTCAACAGCAACCTCTACAGCCGACGCGCCTCGCGCCAACTGCACGATAGAATTCACGAGGACGCCGAGAGGAGCAAACGTGGCGAGCGTTTGCATTTGT
>CAMBEV010000059.1 GCA_945865595.1 Nannocystis exedens
CACTCGGAGGCGACGCACGTCCGCATGCGCATTTTTCCCGATGGCGGCATCAGTCGCTTGAGGTTGTGGGGCGTCCCGACCGCTTCGGGCAAGGTGCACGCGGGGCTGCGCTACCTTGAGACGTTGCCAGCTGCAGCGCTCGCCCGCGAGCTTTTTGCTTGCTGCGGAAGCAGCGCATGGGCGAACGCGCTGATCGCGAGCCGTCCGTTTTCATCGCTCAGCGCCTTGCTCGAAGAGAGTGACGCGGTGTGGGGGAAGGCGACCGAGAAGGATTGGCGTGAGGCGTTTCAATCGCATCCGCGGATCGGCGAAACGCGGGCGAAACGCGAACAGAGTCCATCGGCGCAGGGTTGGTCTTCTGCAGAGCAGTCAAAGGTGACTGAGGCGGATGCCCTCGCTCGCGCCGAGCTTGCGTCGGTCAACGAAGTTTACGAGAAAAAATTTGGCTTCATCTACATTGTCTGCGCGACAGGTAAGTCAGTTGACGAAATGCTGGCGATAGCCAAATCCCGGATGAATCACGATCTTGAGACCGAGTTGCGCGTGGCTGCCGAGGAGCAACGCAAGATCACGAACCTTCGTCTTGAGAAATTGGTAAAGCGATGACCAGCCCGATCACCACCCACATTCTCGACACCGCGCGCGGTGAACCGGCGAGCGGCGTCACAGTGACCCTTGAGTACCGCGATGCGTCGGGCGCCTTTGCTCAAGTGGGCATTGGCGAGACCAACTCCGACGGACGGTTGCGGACGCTTCTCTCTGACGACGCGTTTCGAATCGGCACCTACCGCATGTCGTTTGACGTCCGGAGCTACCACGCAGCCTTAGGAGTCGACGGTTTCTACCCTGAAGTGGCGATCATCTTCTTCGTCAGCGACACGAGCGAGCACTACCACGTCCCGCTGCTTCTCAGCCCGTTCGGCTATTCGACTTACCGCGGAAGCTGAGACGCGATACAAGGTGGCGCACCTCACTTTAAGGAGCACACGATGGCCAATTCCTTTGGCGCGCGCTCGTCTTTGCGCGCGGGTTCAGCGTCACTTTCGATCTTCAAGCTCGGTGCCATTTACGCCAAGTTTCCGCAGGCGGAGCGCCTGCCGTTTTCGCTGAAAATTCTCCTCGAGAATCTGCTGCGCACGGAGAACGGCCTGTCTGTCCGCGCCGACGACATCGCGGCGCTCGCATCGATTGACGTAAAGGCGGCCCCGTCGCGCGAGATTGCCTTCACCCCTGCGCGCGTGCTCCTTCAGGACTTCACGGGCGTTCCCGCGGTTGTCGACCTCGCGGCCATGCGCGTCGCAATGAAGGCCCTTGGCGGTGATCCAAGGCGTATCAATCCGCTCGAGCCCGTCGAGCTCGTGATCGACCACTCGGTTCAGGTCGACGAATACGGCTCGGCGCAGGCGCTCATTCGCAACTCGAAGCTCGAATTCGATCGCAACCAAGAGCGTTACCAATTTCTGCACTGGGGCCAAAAGGCATTCCAGAATTTCCGCGTGGTGCCGCCCGACCAGGGCATCGTTCACCAGGTCAACCTCGAGAATCTCGCCCGCGTCGTCATGAGCAAAGACGGTGTCGCGTACCCCGACACGCTGGTCGGCACGGACTCGCACACCACCATGATCAATGGCCTCGGTGTCCTTGGTTGGGGCGTTGGCGGCATCGAGGCTGAAGCGGCGATGCTCGGACAACCAGTGAGCATGCTGATTCCCAACGTCGTTGGCTTCAAGTTGGTCGGTAAGCCGCGCGAGGGCATCACGGCGACCGATCTTGTGCTCACGGTCACGCAGATGCTTCGCAAAAAAGGCGTGGTCGGTAAGTTCGTTGAGTTCTTCGGTCCCGGCCTGAACGACCTGTCGCTTGCTGATCGCGCGACCGTGGCCAACATGGCGCCCGAGTACGGCGCCACGTGTGGCATCTTCCCCGTCGACGACGAAACGCTCCGTTACCTGCGTTTTACGGGCCGTCCGGAAGAAACAGTCAAGTTGGTTGAAGTTTACTACAAAGAGCAAGGCATGTTCCGCACGGCGAGCACGCCCGACGCGGTCTACACCGACACGCTCGAGCTCGACATTGGCACGGTGGAGCCAAGCCTCGCAGGTCCTGCGCGTCCGCAAGATCGCGTTCTGCTCTCTGGCGCCAAGGCGAACTTCGCCGAAGCCGTCAAAGCAACCCCGAACCCCAAGGGGCCGAGCAAGCCCACAAATGTAACACTGAACGGTGTCAATTCGCAGATCGAAGACGGCTCAGTCGTTATCGCCGCGATCACGAGCTGCACGAACACGTCGAACCCGTCGGTGCTCATGGCCGCGGGACTGGTTGCAAAGAAGGCAGTTGAAAGAGGTCTCATGGCAAAGCCGTGGGTCAAGACGAGCCTCGCGCCAGGTAGCAAAGTCGTGACCGAGTACCTGCAAGCGGCCGGGCTGCTCTCGTACCTCGAGAAACTCAACTTCCACGTGGTCGGTTACGGCTGCACGACGTGCATCGGCAACAGCGGGCCGCTTCCAGCTGCGGTTTCAAAGGGTATCGACGAAGGCAACCTCACGGTCGCGAGCGTGCTCTCGGGCAACCGCAACTTCGAAGGTCGTGTTCACGGCGAAGTGCGCGCGAACTACCTCGCGTCGCCCCCGCTCGTTGTGGCCTATGCGCTCACAGGGACGATGAATCTCGACCTGACGACCGAGCCAATGGGCAAGGGAGCGAACGGTCAAGATGTTTACCTAAAAGACATTTGGCCCACAAACGCCGAGGTTGCAGCGGCAGTCGAAGGTGCCCTCAAGAAAGAGATGTTTCAGTCGGTGTACGCCAAGATTTTCGAGGGCGACGAAGCGTGGCGTTCGATCTCGACCAAGGAGAGCGACCTTTACGATTGGGATGCCAAGTCGACGTACGTGCAGCACCCGCCTTACTTCGAGGGCATGCCGGCAACGCCAGCTCCTGTTCAAGATGTCACGAGCGCGCGTGTCCTCGCGGTCCTTGGCGACAGCATCACCACCGACCACATCTCGCCGGCTGGCAACATCAAGGCCAATAGCCCTGCAGGCAAATACCTGATGGACCACGGCGTCGCCCAACGCGATTTCAACTCCTACGGGGCGCGTCGCGGCAACCACCAAGTCATGGTGCGCGGCACGTTTGCGAACGTCAGGTTACGGAACCAATTGGCGCCCGGCACCGAAGGCGGCGTCACGCGTCACCTGCCGAGCGGCGACCCGATGAGCATCTTCGATGCCTCGGTGCGTTACGAAAAAGAGGGCGTCCCGCTCGTTATTCTTGCGGGCAAAGAGTACGGCTCGGGCTCCTCGCGCGACTGGGCCGCAAAGGGTCCCAAGCTCCTCGGCGTGCGCGTCGTCATCGCCGAGAGCTTCGAACGCATTCACCGTTCCAACTTGGTCGGTATGGGCATCTTACCGCTCGAGTATCCCGCGGGTGAGACGGCTGAATCGCTGGATCTCACGGGCGAAGAGGTGTTCGACTTCGCAGGGCTCAAAGAGTCGCTCACCAAGCAGGCGATCGTGGTGCGCGCGAAGAAGGCGGACGGCACCCTCAAAGAGTTCGTGGCCAAGGTGCGGATCGATACGCCGCAAGAGGTGCTCTATTACGAGCACGGCGGCATTCTGCAGTACGTGCTTCGGCAGCTTGTTGCCGCTTGACCAGAGCGTGGCATACTTGGTCAAGGGTGCCCAATGGCGATTCAGGTCAACGTTCTCGAGGCCAAAACGCAGCTGTCCCGCCTCCTCGATCGCGCAGAAGCTGGCGAAGAGGTCATCATCGCGCGCGCGGGACACCCCGTAGCGCGCCTGGTCCCAATCGTCGCGGGGGCTGCGGATGCGCCTCGGGTCCTGGGCGCGCTTGTGGGCAAGGGGTCGATCGCGGAGGACTTCGACGCACCGCTCGACGATGACTTTCTGCTCACTCCTGGCGCAGACGACCGGCGCGGCTGATGACCGTCCTCGTCGACACCCACGCGCTCCTTTTCGCGTTGCTCTCACCCGACCGTTTGTCGACCCGAGCGCGGCGGGTTCTCGAGGACCGCGCGAGCGTCTTGGTATGGAGTGTGGCGAGCACCTGGGAGGTGATCGTCAAGGCGCGGATCGGAAAGCTGAGTCTGGGCGGCGATGTGGCCATCGTGCTGGGCGAGCAGATCGTCCGGATGGGCATGCGCGTGCTCCCCGTGGAGCAGGCCCATGCGTTGGAGATCGCGCGCCTCCTCGAGGTCGAGTGGATCGATGCGGCCGGTGTACCCAAGCGTCATGCAGACCCCTTCGATCGGCTGCTCGTGGCGCAGGCTGTGGTCGAGGGTCTGCCCATCCTCACAGCCGACGAACAATTTGACCGCTACCCAGTCGAACGGATCTGGTAGCCCCGCATGCGTCCGACGTCTCTATCTGTAACCGAGGGTCTCGATCTCTCGGGTACCACCGTGCTCATCACCGGTGCGACGAGTGGCATCGGTCGGGAGTGCGCGCGCGTTCTGGCGCTTCGGGGCGCGCGTGTGCTGATCGCGTGCCGCAACGTTGAGAAGGCCGAGCGCATGCTGACCGAGTGGCGTGCGGCCTACGGGCCCGCGATGAGTGACCGATGCGAGCCGCGCGCATGTGACACGGCAAGCATGATTTCGGTTCAGGGCCTGGTCGACGGTCTGCGAAAGGATGGGCTCGCGATCGATCGTCTTTTCCTAAACGCGGGAGTCTTTGCGATGCCGCGTCAGATCACGAGCGAAGGGTTCGAGTACACGCTTGCGGCCAACTACCTTGGCCACTTCCTCATGCTCCACTGCCTTGCGACCGCGGGCATCCTTGCGGGCGCCGCACGCATCGTCGTGACGCTTTCCGAGAGCGCGCACAAGAATCCGTTTTCGCGCGCGGACGTCGCCATGATCGCGAAGAACCCGCCTGTGTCGTCGGCGCAGATGTTCTCGAGCCCGAACAGCAAGGTGCTTCTCGCGCTCATGATGGGCGAGTTCCTCCGTCGTGCGGCGCATTCGAAACTGAGTGCGATCAAATTTAACGCAGTCGACCCCGGACCCACCCTGACGGACAACGTGAACCAAGGATCGCGCGTTCAACAAATGCTCGGCCGAACGTTCGGGCCCATGTTGTTGAAGAAAGTTGACGAGGGCGCCGCGCCGCTCCTGTGGGCTGCGACAAGTGAGGCCGCTGCCGCAATGAGCGGTCGCCTCTTTACCGCGGTGGGCAAGGAAGCGCGGCTTCCGGCGAAGTGCGTCGACGCTGACGTCGGGGCGATTGTATGGACCACGAGCGAGTTGGCGCTTGGGCTGTTGCCGCTGGCGAATTGACAGGCAGACCAGACCAGACCAGACTTGATCTGTGAGGCAGATCAACATCCAAGAAGCCAAGACCCATCTCTCTCGACTCGTTGAAGAGGCGAGGAACGGCGAAGACATTGTGCTCGCAAAGGCGGGCAAACCGCTCGTAAGGCTTGTGCGATTTGAGGTCGACTCCTCTCCGCGAACGCCAGGCGCTTGGGTAGGCAAGGGCTGGATCGCCGACGATTTCGACGCCGAGGACGAGACGATTTTGGCGCTCTTCGGCGGTCACAAGCCAGCGCGCAGACGGGGACGCAAGCCATGAAATTGCTGCTCGACACGCAGGTCCTTCTTTGGTGGCTCATGACCCCCAAGCGGCTCAGCGCGCGGGTTGCAAAACTCATCGCGAGCGGGCGGACGCAGGTTTACGTCAGCGCGGTGACCTCGTGGGAAATTGAGATCAAACGAGCACTTCGAAAGCTCAAGGTTCCGGCGGATCTCGACGAACAGCTCGTGGCGAACCGGTTTGAAGAAATACCTCTCCGAGCGCGCCACACGCGGCTGCTTCGTGAACTCCCGTCGCACCATCAAGACCCCTTCGATCGAATCTTGATTGCTCAGGCCAAAGTCGAGGGGTTAACGCTGGTCACGGCTGACGCGAACATCCTTCGCTACCCTGTTCCAACCATTGAGACCTGACGGGCTTGCGGGACCGAGAGAGGGTGGCGCGCGCACTGCAACCCTCAAAAATCCACGCGCACACCCGCCGTCACCCACCTCGGCGCGCCGGGCCTCGCGCCGAAGGGGCGATGCGAAACGACGTACACGCTGTCGAGCAAGTTGCGAGCGTTGGCGTAAAATTGTACGCGCTTGGTTACGTTTACGCTGCCACTCACATCGAGCAAGAAGTACGCGTCCGTTCGGTCGAAACGCGCGGGCTCGGCGCGGCCTGCGCGCTCGCGCATCGCGTCGACGAACGTGCCTCCGACGTTGAGCGACCAGCGCTTGCTCTCGATGCCGACGCCGCCCGAAATCTGGTGCGCAGGCACGTACGGCATGTAGTCGCCGGGCTGCACTTTGCCGATGAGCGGATCGTCGGCGGTGAAGGCGTTCAGGAACTCCGTGTTCGTGTACGTGTAGGCCGCTCGCACAGGCACTCTGTAACCAGTGGGTACGGGTATTGCCGACTCGGCATAAAGCTCGACGCCGTAGATGCGTGCGGCTCCGGCGTCGAACTGACGGTCAATGTTCTTGTCTAAGCAGCCCGACGACGCGGTGCAGAGGCTCGTGATGTTCGAGTAGTCGTTGTAGAAGCCGATCGCCTCGGTGCGCAGGAGCTTGTCGCTGTAGCGCAGGCCCGCCTCGTAGTTGACGCTGAGCTCGGGCTTGTTGTTCTTCGAGTCGCCGGGAGGCGGCGGACTGAAGCCGCGATGCACACCTGCGAGGACGCCGAACTCTTTGGTGAGGGCCACGTACGCCCCAGCGCCGGGAAGGACCATGGCTGTCACCGCCCCGTCGCGCTTACCGGTCAAGCGATCTTCGTAACGGCCGTGGATCGATTCAAAGCGAACGCCAGGCGTGAGCGAGACCGGGCCCCACGTGATCGCGTCGGTGAGGTGCATCGCGAGGGCGTGCGTGAATGCCTTGTTGTCGGCGGCGATGTGCGTGGGCTCTGCCGCCACGCGAATCGGGACGCCGCCCGTCATGGCGTAGCGATCGTCAGCGTGGAGGCGATCCACTTCGTCGTAGTGGTAACGCACGCCCAATTCGGCGCGATGGCGAATGGGGCCCGTTGCCTGCGCGTAGCGAAGTTGAGTTTGGACGCCGAACGCCAAGAAATCGCGCTGGTTGGGGCCGATGAGCAGGTGCTCGCCGCGGCTCGACGCATCGGAGGTTCCGCGCAGAGCGCCGTAATAGACCTGGTTCTGTGACGAATTGGGATCGCTGAGGACGCTGTTGGTGTCGGCGCCGGCGATTCCCTTGAAGCGGTTCCACGATCGCGAAAATTGCTGCCGGTACGCGGTGGTCGTGACCTCGAACGCGCGCGACACCTGCACGTTGTGCCGCAGAACGACTTGGTTGCGGTGCCAGTCCATGCGGTCGTATTTCGACGCTACGTAGCGACGGTAGGGCGTTGCGGCTGCGTCTTGGTCCGAGAGCCCGAGGTAGCTCTCGTTGGACCCTTCATCGGAGTAGCCGAGCTTGATCTGAAACTCGTGCGGTCGGACGCTGTACGGGTTGGGACTGTACCGTCCCTTGACCATCCACTCGTTGCGTGCAAACCCGGTGTCGCCGCCACCGTCGAGCTCTTTGAAGCCATTGTTTGCGAGGTGCATGCCCTCGATGAGAAAGCCCATGTGCTCGTCGCTGGCGCCGTAGGTGAGGTGCGTCTTGCGAAAAGCGAACTGGCCGAGTGACAAATCGGCCGAGCCACGGCGCTCGAACGGGATGTCTCGCGTGATGAGATCGATGGCGCCGCCCACTGTCTGCGGGCCGTATGATATGGCGGCTGGGCCCTTGAGGACGCGCACTGCCTGCATGCGGTCGATCAGCGGAAAATAGTACGCGGCTGGTGCCGAATAGGGAGCCGGCGCAAAGAGAATACCGTCCTCCATGAGCGTGAGCTTCTTGCTGCGATCGGAGCTCACCCCGCGAATGCCGATGTTGGGGCGCAGCCCCATGCCGTCTTCGCCACGAACGTAAACTCCTGGAACGGTCGTCAGGACCTGGTGCGCGTCGTCATAGTGAAACCGATCGAGCGCATCGCGCTTGATGACGTGCGCCGAGCCGGCCGTTTGGCTGAGGCGCGTGCCGGCGACCGTGACCTCATCCGGCTCGCCATTCGTCGACGTGTCCCGCTCCGCTGCCGCTGCCCACGTGCTTCCGAAGCAAGCCGCGAGCAGGGCACAGGTGGCGTGGCGAGAGTTTTGCGCGGTGCATGCTCGCTTGAACCGTTCCATGGGGACTGCCCCAAGCGATAGCGGCAGTCGTCGCTAATGACAATCGTTTTCAATAAGCCCAGGCGCCTCCTGCAGAGGTGGCAAAAGCGTGGCGCACATCATGCAGTGCGATGCCTAACCACCCTACCAAGGAGCACTCATGCGTACTCGTCTGTCTCTCTCGTTGGCCCTCTCGATCCTCGCGTGCGCGGCCCCGCCGACCACCACTGTAGCCCCGGACGCAGATGTGCCACCTGCACAGAATCCGTCTGATGCGGGCGTCGCTGTCGATGCAGGTCCGGATGTCAAGTTGATTGACGCGAAGGCAGGGGACCTCGTGTGGGAAGCGAAGGTTGTCGGTGAGGTCTATGCCAATCCCACCGTCGATCCGGACGGCACCACAACCTATGTGGGCAGCCACACGGGCGGCGGTATCCTCTACAAAATCGACGGAAATACCGGCGGAGTGCTGGGTCAGGTACAGGCTGTCGGGCCGATCGAACACAGCCCAGCGCTTGATGAAACAGGCGTGCTGTATGTCACGACGCTCTCTGGAAAAATCGCGACCGGCAACGGTGAGGGACGCGTAACCGCGGCCTACCGCGCGTCGGATCTCACGAAAATCTGGGAGACGAAGATGGAGTACGGGTCGGACAACTCGCCCGTGCTCGGCACCAACGATCGCGTCTATGTCGGCGTGGTCGCAAACCCGAAGCAACAGACCACGGTCGACAACTGTCACACCAAGAACAAGTGTGGACGGTTCTACAGTTTCGATCGCAAGACTGGCGACATCAAGATCGACATGTGGCTCGAGGGATGGCAGGCGACACCGGCGGCCATCGACGCGAACAACCGCCTCTTCTTCGGCGTGGAGGACATCACTGGCGACAAGATCGGCGAAACACTTTGGCCCGGTGTTTATTGGGCGATCGACGGTGCCGACCCGGCTGCGGGATCCAAAGACGCCAAGGCCGTGTGGCCCGGCGCGCGCCTCAAGACACAAGGCGACTTTGGCAGCCCGAATCAACTGGTCGACGGCGTCGTGTACTCAACGTGCCGCGACGGATACCTTTACGGATTTTCGTCAAGTACCGGAACGATCGTGTTCAAGCACAAGTTGAACGACTCGTCGTGGACCGGCATCGCGATCGACCGACTCAGCAACGGACACCTCGTCCTCTACACCGGCGATCAGAGCGGCACCGTCTTCGCGATCGAGGTGGACGGAACGATGGAGGGCAAGACCCTTTGGAGCCAGCACGTCACCTCCGGCGGCATGAGTTTCGGCACGCCTGCGATCGACGACCTGGGCAACATTTATTACACGACGAGCAAGCCGGTCCTTGAGGTGCGCAAGCCAAGCGGGGAGCTTCTCTGGTCGTACAATTTGCCAGGCAGCTCCCTCGGCGGCGTGGGCGGTCCTACCCTGCTCGACAACGGCCTCATGGTCGTCGGTACAAACGACAACAAGCTGCTGGCGTTCCGATCGTTCGGCAGCCATCTCAGCGACACCGCGCCGTGGCCGAAGTACAAGCATGATCTCCGCAACACCTCGAACGCGACCACGAAGGTGCGCGGTCGGTGAGCACGAGTGCGCGCACTCGCGACCTGGGCGAATGGTTACTTGTCGTTGCGTCCAGGCCGTGTGCGCGGGTGCAGTCCGAACATCGCTTTGGCCACCCAGGTGTCACGCGTTACCGCCTACCCACGCGCCCACAAAACCCAAACCGCTGGAGAAAAAGTCACACATGAAGTTGCATATTGCTCGTCTCGCTCTTTTCGGAACCTCGGCAGGGCTGCTCTTCGCTTGCAGCAGTGTTGTCACGAACGACTTTCCAGATACCGGAGACGGCGGGACGGCGGTCTCACCGGATGCGGCCGACGCCGGCAACCAGGACACCGGCGTTGCAGACAGTGGCAACGCGGACTCGTCCGTCCAGACGAAGAGCCTCGGCAGCCTGGTGAGCACAGGAGACGTCACGCTTGCCGACAAGACGCCCTTTGCGTGCGGATCGGCCGACGCTTCCGACCACCTTTGCGGAGTGTTTCGCGCCACGGTGAAGCCGACGCAAGACCCGGAAGGCAAGTCAGGAGTCGTCAACCAAATTGCCGAACAGAAAGTGCTCATCGTGGTTCGCGCAAAAGACGAGAGCGCGCTCGCGCGCAGTCGATGGGTGATGCTCGACGCCGGAGGTTTTGGTGGCAGCTACGGTGCGCAGTTTGGCGGCGTTCCGCCTGGCCACTTCGTCAAGGGTGGCAAGTATGGTGACGACTTCGTTCGCGCGCTCAACGACGATGGATATGTAACCGCAGATGTCGTGTATCACTGCCCCACGAGCGGCACCGATGCGCCCTGCGCGGGGCAGCCCTACGCCGGTTGGGCCGACGACACGTCGGGCGCGCAAGCCAACAAAGGACAGGCCGCGTGGTTCAAAGGAACAGGCGGTACGGGCTACTTGGGTATCTCGGCTCGGTCGGCCGCGCTGTTGTCATGGGCATACGAAAACGCGGGCAAGCGATCGCTCTGTGTGCACGCGCAGTCTTCAGGAAGCGGGCGACTCGCGGGTGCGATGACGCGTTATGGGAGTGAGAAAATCGTCTCAAGCATCATCTTTTCTGGCGGCCCGGTGTTCGCCTACGTGCCGTGGATGTGTCAGACCGACGGCGGCACGTGGGGGAAGCGTCCCGAGTTCTACTCGACGTCGCAGGACGGTGCGCTTGCCGCACTCACGCATGACTGCGCGCGCAGCAAACAAGCGACTTGCGAGGTGCGCGATTGCCGCGACAAAAAATACTCGGCCGGCATGCTCGACGACAGCTTTGCACCCGGCGCGGACCTGACATGGCCGAGCGTCAACGTGGGCATCGTCTACGGCGGCAAGGACGATTCGGCCGCCTGGCAACACTTGAAAGTGTGGTTGCCCGGTTACAATGGGCAGGCCGGCATCGTGGGCAAGACGCTCACGGTAAAGCAAGGCATGTGCGCCAATGATCAAGCCACTTGGGCCCCTGGTTCACCCTTCGGCTCGCGGTCGTGCACCGACTGGAGCGGCGCGAATTTTAGCGGCATCAAAAAAGGTACGTCGGCAGATTCGTATGACGCCCGTCTCAAGGCGGTGCCGCACGAGGTCCCTGAGACCGCTGAAGGTACCGAAGTACTGCGCGATCTCACGCGGACGCTGTGCCCCGTAACGCCATGAGTGAGGCAAGGGGTGCGACAACGCCCACCACGACCCGCCAAAAGACGCGATAGAAATTGGTCGCTCCCTCCGCTGCGCGTTAGGCTGGAGGGTGAGGCTGCGAGCCTCCGCCGAGGGACATGCCTGAAGCACGATCGCGAAAAGGTGGAGTGAAGGAACGACGCCAGGGCCGTCGAACTCTGTCCGCCTACGAGCCGAACGCCCGCGGGTCGCGGACCATGCGCCACCGGTCGCTGGTTGAGGCAGGCGATGCTGGCATCACGACCGCGCTTGCTCGGGGCCCCTCGGACGATCGCGCCGTGGTCGCGCTGGTCGCGGGCGTGGCGAGTTTTTTGCGACGACAGACACTGCGTCAGTCCGTGATTCTTCGATCGTTGAACCCACAGGGAGAGTGCATGCGAAAGAAGCCTTCAATTGTAAGTCTCGGCGCGTTGACCCTCGCGGAAGCGAGCGCATACATCGAGTATGCGAGCCGCGACGACCTTGCGGCGGCGGTAAGTCTTGCGGTGGATCGCAATAGGTTCGACGGTTGTACAGACGCGCCCGATGACGCTGAGGTCCATCACGCGCTTTTCTTGCTCTGCCATGCTCGCGGCCTCGCCACGCCAAGCTTTGACGAAACACGCGTCAGGTTGCGTCGTCGTCCAGCAGCTTGACCGCGGCTTGCAGGGCCACCTATCCATGGGGCCATGCAACGTCGCTCGTCCGTACGCTCAACAAGAAAGAGCCGCGCTCGTTTTGCGGTGGTCGCGGTGGTTCTGATTGCAGGTTGCTCGAAAGAGGACCCCGGGACGTCACCTCTCACCGGTGGTGCTAGCCCGTCCGCGACCGCTGCCCCGGCGGCGCCTCCCGCTCCGTTAGTGAAGAAGGGGCCCGTGCGCATCGAGCTCAGCGCTGAAACCCTGGTGATCGGCGGAGATTCGCTAGGCGCACGCGACGAATGGACCAAGCGACTGCCAGCGGTGCTCGCGGGCGAACGCATCGACCACGAGCACATCACCCTCGAGGTGGACCGCAAGGCGAGGCCAAGTGCAGTTCGTCAACTTGTGGAATCAATTCGCGGACAGAAACCAAAAGCGCTGACAATCGCGACAGCGCACCGATCAGGCAAGCTCTCACAGCTAGAGGTTTCTCTCGCCAGAACGGACCTTGAAGCATGCTCGGCGACAGCGTTCATCGGCAAGGATGCGGGCGTGTCGGTGTGGACCGCAGGCGGCGCAACCGCACAGAAGTTCGCGAAGGGGCTCGGTGGTCCCGATATGACGATGGGTGGCGGAGCACTCACAAAGGCGCGTTCGGCATGTCCGACAGGTCGCGTTGTGCTTGGCGCTGACGACGCGATGATCTGGGGACTGCTTGTGGATCTCGTTGTGGCTTCCACGCCGCCGGGTGAGAAAGGCGCAACGGGGATCGTGCTCGCCGACGGGCTGGTGCCAGGGCGCAAGGTCAAGATACTGAACTAAGAGCCCGCCTCTTGGGTGAGAGTGTCGCGCAGGATCGTCGCTGCTCCCTCAAAGTGCTTGTTGCCGTACTTCTTTAGCCGTCCAAGGAGGTGCGACGCGTCGATCGAGTCGTCCTTCGTTCGCGATCTTGACCAAGCACGCACCGCACCCTGAAAAAGATGGCGAACGGGGCGTGTGTCGACCGCCGTAAGCGTGGCATCAATCGCTGCTCGGATCTCGCCCATCGAGTGCGTCTCGTCCGCATCGTCGCTCAATGCGGTCATGAAAAGAAATCCAAGATGATACGTTTTGCTCACTTCAGACGCGGCATCGTTGAGCGCGAGGACTCCGAAGATGCGCCGGAAGATGCGCTTGACCGGATAGAGGATCGCGAATTTGCCCGCCGCACCAAGCAGGCTTCGCTTCTCCTTTCCGAGCAGCACCGCAACAGCATCATTGTCAAGCGACTTTCCTTTTCGCGCGGCGAGCGTTCGGAACATCTGCGCGTGCAGATGCGTGCGAATTTTGTCGTCGACGAACGGGATGGGTAGCAACGACGCCGCACCCGAGAGGGCCGCGATCAGTGCGACGTCAGCTGAGTGAGCGAGAAGCGTAGGGGTGCTCATCGGAAGCC